>JAZTWS010000133.1:0-3971 GCA_045636005.1 Eubacteriales bacterium
CCGACCAAGCCATTCAGGCTTGGTCGGGGGGATAGATTTTATTGCATTATGCTTCGGGGCGTACGTAGTCAATATGGAACTTCAATTCCACTTCCCAGACCTCGCCCCCGGGAACGGCATTGCCGCCCACGGCCGATCCTACGCCAACATACAGCTTATTATCTACGCCGGGACGAAGGTCAATGCGTGCGCTGTTGAATTTAATGCCCTCACGCAAAGCCTTAAAGCTTACCATGGAGCTTACGCCCTTTTCACCCGTATACTCGTAGGCAGAGGCATTGGTGTAATACAAAACGCCCGTCTGTTTTTCCACAATGTATTCGGGATCCATCACATATTCGCCAAGCAGATTGCCGTCCACGTCGTAAGCGCGCATGGTTTCAATAAAGCGATTGCCGTCCGCGCCACGCATCATGGTAAACATCGGCAGGTAGGCCGCATGGATCACAAAGTCGTCACGAAGCCATGTGATGGTCTGCACGTCGGTCACGCCAGTCGAATCGATCACAAAATTCTGAACGTGCTCGGCCACGGGAACGCCGCGGGTATCCGCCTTACTCGTACCCCATGCGTACATGGTACCCGTCAGATCAAAGGTCAACGTGCTACAGGGAATCACGGTCCGCTTGGAGCTCTGAAGATCGATCACCTCACCGTCCGCGATCAGAACGACCTCGGTCATCCACTCGTCGCCGTGGAAGCCACCGATAAAGTCAGGGGCGCGGTTAAGATCACCCATCTCCACCTTGGCGCCGTCAGCCAACTCCTCGACGTACGGATATTGCTGCATAACGGCAAAGGAGATCTCTCCGCCGCCAAGCACGTTTCCGATACCGCTCACCGCCTCGGTCTTGATGGTGGTATCATCCGCATCCACCACGCGATAAAGCGTAGCACCGTTCAAGCGGTAAAATTCGGTATTGGTGCAGGTGTTTCCTGCAAAGCTGTTCACGTCCTTGTTGAGACGGTAATCAAAATGATAGCAAACGTAATATTCCTCGGAAAGATCACTCGTCTGAACATACACCTTGAAGGAGCTGTACGCCTGACTTCCCTTACCAAGCACCTCTACGTAAACGGCACCGGGACGGCTGAAATAGCCCTCGATCTTCTCATTCTTAATACGAACGTCACTCGTTCCCTTGTTGACAAACACGATACCGTATCCGCCTTTCTCCAAATTTGTAAAGCGCACGCTTCCCTTACCGCTACCGTCAAGCGAAACGTCACCTTTGCTTTGACCGTCCAAAAGCACCTCCACGGATGCGTCGGCCGATGCCGACACCGCAAAGGAAAGCTCACCCTCACAGTAGGCCGAAAGCTTCATGCGCTGGCCCGCCGCAACGATCATAGCGCGCTCGCCGCAACGACGGCACACATACTCGGTGATACCGCTGATCGCCGTATACACCTTCTCGTCATCATGCGAGGGAGCCGTTGCCACCTCGGCCTTGTAGCCGCAATCGCCGCAGCTCTTTTCAACCCTGCCACCCGTATAACAAGTGGCGACCTTCAAAACCTTTTCGGTCATGTTCGGGTGCATACAAACCGCTTCCTCGGTCTCGGGAGCCGTCGTTTCGGGTTCGGTCTCTTCGGGCTCGGTCACTTCGGGCTCGGTCGTCTCGGGCTCGGTCGTCTCGGGCTCGGTCACTTCGGGCTCTGTGACCTCAGGTGTCGTGACTTCAGGTGTCGTGACTTCAGGTGTCGTTTCTTCAGGTGTGGTCTCCACCTCGCCGCCGCAAGCCAAAAGACAGGTGCCAAGCATGACAAGCGCCAAGACCAATACAAACAATTTCCAAATTTTCATATCGTCCTCCAAAATTTATTTGATTTTTCTACATTCGAGATAATAGCGTTTGTCCTCGGCGTGTCCCATCGAGAAGGTCTTGCGCGGCAGAGCGCCGTCGCAAACCACGGCCTTGAAAAGCTGATTTTTTTCCATGCCGTCAAACAAAAATCCGATCGCGTCCTTACGCGCCGCCAGCTTTCTCGTGGATTCGATACCGTGTATGTAATCCACCGACGCGCCCTCGTGCGTTTTCAGATAACTGTCGATAAAGTCACCAAGCGTGCCGACGGTAAGCTGCCCCACGGGATGCTTCACCGTGATCTCGCGGTCGGCAAACTCGCCCACGCAAAGAATTTTCTGCGCGTCAGCCTCGCCCGCAAGTCCTTCGGCGTACGCCGCAAGGGAGTCCATCACGTCGCACGGCGAAACGCCGAACAGCACGCGATAGATGGGCTCAAACTCCATCGCCTCATCGTGAAGATTCACAAGCTCCACAAGCGCGTAACGCGCGGGGTGATCCTCGGCCGCCTCGGCGCCGATGCTCGCCTTTACCTCTTCGTACGCCGCCTTGGCCGACGCAAGTGAATGATTGCCGTCACCCACCGCAAAAACGAGGGGCGGCTCCTCCTTGCCGTAGCGCGCGCCGGCAAGCGCAGGGTCGGCAAGTGCCGCAAGCTCGCGCTCTACGCGCGCACGGTCGCTCTCACGAAGAAACCAAGCCGAAACGTGACCGCCGCCCAGCATCAGATCGAAATCGTAGGCCACGGGAAGCTCGTCCTTGCAAGCCGCAAGCGGCTCAATGACCTTCTTCTCCTCATCGTCGATCAGCACCATGACGTGTGGAAGCTCCAGCACCGCGTCGCGCCGAATGGCAACGCGAGGCGGAATGCGCTCGGCCACCGTTCCCTCGGTGGCGCGCACCATCGAGGTTGCCCCCTTCGTATAATCGTAATGCTCCAGATCGATCTTGCCGATAAGGCCGCGTCGCACCTTGCCGTCCGACTGCGTTCTTTCGAGATAGATCATGCTATCCTTATGCTCTTTGAGCGTGCGCTCCAAATACTCACGCATCGTGCCGTTAATGATCGGCACGCGCGCCTCGGTTTCCTCAAGATAGGCCTCGGGCAAAATAAGCCGCAAAGCCGAGGGCGCGTCACCCACGAGGGCCTCCGCCTTCTGCCAATAGTCCGGCTCGCTGGTAAATTGGTCGCACGCAACCACCGCCCAAGTCTCGCCTTTTATCTCTTTAAAATCGGGCAGTAAAATGTCTGCCGCCGAAAAACAAGTCTTCATAATAATATTGCACCTCCAAATATCTTTTTTAATTGTATCACATAATTCTTCCCGTTGCAACCGAAAACGCAAAAAAAATCTTTTTTTGTGAAAAGTTTTCACAAATCTCCCCCCTCTTTTTGTGAATTTTATCCCTTGAAAAAAAAGGCGAAATTTGGTAAAATAAAAGCAAGAGAAACCTTGACACTCAAGAGGAGGCAGACCATGACAGACCATCGTTTTAAAAAGGGAGATTTCGTCGTATACGGCACAAGCGGCGTATGTCAGATCGCAGAGGTTGGCGAGCTTAGCTTCGGCACCATCACAAACTGCTATTACACCTTGTGTCCAACATCCGACCCAAGCTCGCTCACTTACGTCCCCTGTGACAACGAGACGCTCACCGCAAAGCTTCGCCCCGTCCTCTCTTGTGAGGAAATTGAGAAGCTCCTCAGCGCTCCGTTGGATTGCGAGATTCTTTTTGACAACGACCGCAAGGTTCGCCTTGCCGCCTTCCGCGAGATCCTGTCAAACGGACAACCGACGGCACTTTTGTCTATGATCCGTTGTATTCTGCAAAAGCAACGCGATTTTGAGAAGATCAACCGCAGCCTTTCGCTTTCGGATAGCGACATCCTGCGCGCCGCCATCTTCATCATCAACAGTGAATTTTCCTTTGCACTCGGCATTCCCAAGGAGAGCGTTGCCGACTATATCCGATCCAAGCTCCCACCCGAAGAAAGAATATAACAAACACATGGCAAAGTCAAATGCTTTGCCGTGTTATTTTTTCTTCAAATTTTGATTTATCGGTGTGTTGCGCAGAGACGCGTGAGAAAAGTTTTGATCCAACTTTTTCAAAAGTTGGCGCGGTCGAGGGCGCGGAGCCCTCGTCGCTCACCGCAGGGAG
>JAZTWS010000134.1:0-2455 GCA_045636005.1 Eubacteriales bacterium
ATCAAGCCGTAGGTAAGACCGCTGCCGTTGAATGCGTAGTCCTGACGGTAAATGAAGGGCCAGAAGGGATGGTCATACTGCACACACGCGTATCCGTTCAGCGCAAAGGTCGTGTACGAGCCTCGAATATAGGAGGTCAAAACGCCGCTCTCACGCGTCTCGGCGGTTCCCTCCTGAATATACAAGGGTGCCTTGTAGCCGTCCTTTGGCTGAGAGGGATAGATGATATCCATGCTCAGCTTATATTCAACTGGAGTGCCGTCCTTTTTGGTCACCTTGGCGATCATTTCCTCCACGCTGTCCACCGAGCCGATGCCAAGCGTGTCAAAAAGCTTGGGGTTGCTAAGCCCCTGATTGTGATCGGCCTCGTAGGAAATCTTGGTATTCCAGATCTCATGGAAACGCTCCATCGTACCGTCAAGTCCCCAAATTGATGGATCCCAGAACCATACGTCACGCTCAATGCGGCAGCCCTCGGGAAGATAATATTGGAAATAGGGATCGGTCGTTACGCCGAGATCCTTGAGTGCGGCGTCGCTTGCACTGTCATCAAACATAGCGTGCACCTGTGCAAGCGCCTGCTCCATATAAGGCGTCACGGTGTTCTCGTTCGACTTAAAGTCGAGGGTAACAACGATATATCCCTGCGCAATATAGTCGGAAAGGATCGAAACGTCATCCTCCTGACCGATACGCCCGCTCGAACAATGATTGATAATGTAGAAAATAAGATTCTTATTCTCGTAGTGACGGGTCGTATAGGCAAGCTTGTCGCCGTCATACACCAAACCGAAGCCCGCGTTGTAGTTGGGGTAAGCCGCGTTCTTGTAGCCTGCGGAAAGCTCGATGGGCGACTTATCTCCCTTTACGATGTTTCCCGTTGCACTATCAAGATAGTAAACGCTATCTATCATGGAGAGACCGTAACGGACCTTTACCGTTGTTCCCTTGATCGACTCATCAAAATAGATGGCGTAATCCGCATAAAGATACGGACACTCGCTATAATACGCGGGCTTAGCCTGAGCAATGTCATCCGCCTCGGCCCCCATCGTGCCGTACTCGGTGGAAAGCGCTACGTTTTTCTGACTCTTTTTATAATAAGAGATCAGATCATCGTAGACCATAACGCCGTTCGCATCGGTGCTCATGCCGCTTCCGCGATGGGTGGTATAGTTCGGCACCGTGCTCACTGCGCTTCCCGTGGCGGCAAATGCGCCAAGCGGCAAGCAACCGACAAGCATGATCACCGATAGCAAAAGAGATAGATAGGATAAGATCTTTTTGTTTTTCATATCGGTTTCCTTTCATAAGTATATATAATAATATTATCCCCCCCGAATTTATTTGTCAAGTGTTTTTGACATTTTTGTAAAAACACACAACAAATCCCGCCTTGTTTTATTGACAATGACCAAATGCATAAAAAACACAATCCAAAAGAGAAATATATAAAATTCAGTCGTAAAAAATTGCTTTTTTCTATTGATTTTAGTCGCCAAATGTGGTAAAATATTACTGTATGAATAAATTCATGCTCCGCCGAGTGCGGAGAGAAAGGGTAAAAAATATGGCACTTGTAACAACCAAGGAAATGTTCAAGAAGGCATACGAGGGCAAGTATGCCGTTGGTGCGTTCAACATCAACAACATGGAGATCATTCAGGCAATCACCGAGGCTGCTGCCGAGCAGAAGTCTCCCGTGATCCTTCAGGTTTCCGCCGGCGCGCGCAAGTATGCAAAGCACGCGTATCTCATGGCTCTTGCCAAGGCCGCAGCCGAGGATAGCGGCGTGGATTTCGCGCTTCACCTTGACCACGGCGCAGATTTCGAGATCTGCAAATCCTGCATCGACGGTGGCTTCACCTCGGTTATGATCGACGGCTCGCACCACAGCTACGAGGACAACGTGGCTCTCACGCGCAAGGTCGTTGAGTACGCACATGAGCGCGGCGTAGTCGTTGAGGGTGAGCTTGGCGTTCTTGCCGGCGTTGAGGACGACGTTGTCGCTGAAAAGTCTTCCTACACCCGTCCCGAAGAGGTTGAGGATTTCGTAAATCGCACGGGCGTTGACTCGCTTGCAATCTCGATCGGTACCTCGCACGGCGCATATAAGTTCACGGCAAAGCAGTGCACGAGAAACGAGGAGGGTATCCTCGTTCCCCCGCCCCTTCGCTTTGATATTCTTGAGGAGATCGAGAAGAGAATCCCCGGATTCCCGATCGTTCTTCACGGTGCTTCCTCGGTTCCGCAGGACTACGTTAAGGAGATCAACGCCCTTGGCGGTAAGCTTCCCGATGCCGTTGGTATTCCCGAGGAGCAGCTTCGCCGCGCGGCTACTTCTGCCGTTTGTAAGATCAACATCGACTCCGACATCCGTCTGGCTATGACCGCAGGCATTCGCCGCGTTCTCAATGACGATCCCTCGGTATTCGATCCCCGCGGTTATCTTACC
>JAZTWS010000135.1:0-2962 GCA_045636005.1 Eubacteriales bacterium
GGTTTTCCGTCAGCGCAAAGCTTACACGCCGACAAAGAAAGCTCGCTTTCTTTTCGGCGATGTAGCGTTTGCGCGCCCTCGGCCGTCTTTTAAGACGGCCTCAAAATGACTCGGAAAACTCTTACAATAAAATTTGTGCAAACTTTGTAGTAAAAAATTTTAGAAAAGTTTTTGGGGGTTTTAGGGGACTTTTTTCAAAAAGTCCCCTACACGTTCTCTCCCCGATAAACTTCAATTTTTCTGTATGATACATTTTTTATTTTTCTTATTATATCACGAAATTCGCAGAAAAGCAAGGCGTAAAACGCAGTAACGTTTCGCTTTTTGGGGGAAAGAAGAGTTGAAAATATGGGATTGACTTTTGGAAGGATTTGTGATACAATACATTCTGTATAAGTATAAATTGTTGAGAGGGAGGCGGCGCGGTATGGCGGAAGAAATCAAGGTAAGCGTAATATGCAATGCATATAATCATGAGAGATACATAAGAGACACCTTGGAGGGCTTTGTTATGCAAAAAACCGACTTTGCGTTCGAGGTGTTGATCCACGACGATGCTTCCACCGACAAAACCGCTGATATTATACGGGAGTATGAGGTCAAATATCCCGCGCTAATCAAGCCGATCTATCAGACCGAAAATCAGTATTCCAAGGGGATTGGCGTGTCGCGCGTATTTCAAGAGCCGCGCGTGCAGGGAAAATACATTGCCTTTTGTGAGGGGGACGATTATTGGACGGATCCTCTGAAGCTACAGAAGCAGTATGACGCGATGGAGGCCCATCCCGAGGTGGATATTTGTGCGCACGCCTCAGAGAGCATGGACGCCCATTCGGGACGAATCGTGTCTCGCGTTGCGCCCGCCGATCACGATACGGTTCTTTCCGCAGAGGCCGTTATTGCGGGGGGCGGCGGATACGTGGCTACAGCTTCGCTGATGTATCGGACGTCTCTTATCCAAGATCTTCCTGCTTTTCGAAAGTTTTTGCGCTTGGATTACACGCTGCAAATTCACGGTGCCTTGAGGGGCGGAATGTTGTACTTGGCGGATTGTATGAGTGTGTATCGCGTGATGGCGGTCGGCTCGTGGAGCGAGCGGATGCGGGCGGATCGGGAAAAGTCAACCAAGCATCTTTTGAAGGTTCAGGAAATGCTTCGTATGTTGAACGAGGATACCGAAGGAAAATACGAGGCGGTCATTCACAAAAAGATCGCACGGAACGAGTTTACGCATTTTTGTTCGTTTGGTGAATATCGGCGCGTGCTTGCCCCGCAATATAAGCCCTTTTTGCGTGAGCTTTCGCGGGGAGAACGCATAAAGATCTACGTAAAAGCGCTCTTTCCCTTTTTGAACGGTGCAAGAAAAGCGGGGAAATAGATCGTTTATGGAAAACAAGAAGGTTCTGAATAATTTCATTTGGCGGTTTATGGAGCGTATTGGGGCACAGGGTGTGACCTTCGTCGTTTCCATCGTTTTGGCGCGCCTTTTGGATCCCGAGGTCTACGGCACGGTGGCACTCGTTACCGTTTTTACCACCATTATGCAGGTGTTCGTGGACAGCGGACTTGGCACCGCACTCGTGCAGAAGAAGGACGCCGACGATCTGGATTTTTCCACGGTGTTCTATTTCAACATCGTTATGTGTACGGGGCTTTACGGCATTATGTTTTTTGCCGCACCGCTGATTGCGGCCTTTTACGAGCTTCCCGAGCTTATTCCGATCGTCCGAGTCTCGAGCCTTACGCTGCTGATTTCGGGTGTGAAAAATATTCAGCAGTCTTATGTGTCGAAGCATATGCTTTTTAAGCGCTTTTTCTACTCCACAATCGGCGGCACGATCGTGTCGGCGGCGGTTGGAGTCGGCATGGCGTTTGCGGGCTTTGGCGTGTGGGCGCTGATTGCGCAAAACCTCATCAATCTTGCCGCGGGAACGGCAATTCTTTGGGTGACGGTCAAGTGGCGTCCGAAATGGATGTTTTCGTGGGGGCGGCTTCGCGGTCTGTTTTCTTACGGATGGAAGCTTTTGGTTTCCAGTCTTCTCAATACCGTATATAACGATATCCGGCAGCTGATCATCGGAAAAATGTATACCACCGATGATCTTGCCTTTTATAACAAGGGAAATCAATTTCCGCAGTTGATCGTAACCAACGTCAATTCTTCGATCGACAGCGTGCTGATGCCCGCTATGGCGGCCGAGCAGGACGACCGCGCGCGCGTCAAGGCGATGACGCGGCGCGCCATCAAGACAAGCACCTATATTATGATGCCCATGATGGTGGGGCTTGCCGTTTGCGCCGAGCCACTGATCAAAATACTCCTTACGGAAAAGTGGCTGCCTTGCGTATTTTTCTTGCGCATTTTCTGCTTTACATTTGCGTTTTACCCCATTCACACCGCCAACCTCAACGCCATCAAGGCTATGGGACGGAGCGATATGTTCTTGCGCTTGGAGATCATCAAAAAGGTCATCGGTTTGGCGTCACTTTTGGCTACTATGTGGATCAGTGTGGAGGCCATGGCGTATAGCTTGCTGGTTACCACTGTGGTTTCACAGTTTGTAAACGCCTCGCCTAACAAGAAGCTGCTGGATTACAGCTATTTTCAGCAGGTGCAGGATATGCTGCCGCAGATCGCACTTTCGGTTGCGATGGGAGCGATCGTTTTTTGCGTGAGCCTTTTGCCGTTGAACGAGTATGTGATCTTGTTGATCCAAGTGCCGCTTGGCGTTTTGCTCTACATAGCAGGCTCGGCACTCTTTAAGCTGGAGAGCTTCGAGTACGCGCTTTCGGTGGCGAAGAGCTATTTGCGCAAAAGAAAGGCGTAAGGTTTCGACTGCGGAGTGTGAGAAATCCGAAAAAAATAAAAACGGAGAAAAAACAATGTTAAGAGGAAAAAAACTGTTGATCCTTGCCGGCGCGGCCGTACACTGTAAGAAAGTCGGATCGTAGCCATGTCGTT
>JAZTWS010000136.1:0-6807 GCA_045636005.1 Eubacteriales bacterium
GCACTTTTCTCCCTGGGCGGCGTGAAGGGCGTGGAATTCGGAGACGGCTTTTCGATGGCGCAAAGCCGCGGAAGCCTTTGCAACGATGCCTTCTTGGTAAAGGATGGCGAAATTGTGACCGCAACCAACCATAACGGCGGCCTGAACGGCGGCATCACCAACGGAATGCCTCTGATCTTTCGGTGTGCGGTAAAGCCTACGCCTTCGATCGCGCGTGAGCAGGATACGGTGGACTTTTTGAACAAGGAAAACGTGAAGTTAACCATTAACGGGCGTCACGACCCCGCGATTATTCGCCGTATTTGTCCCGTGATCGACTGCGTAACGGCGCTGGTGCTTTGTGATCTGCTGGCCGTTCGCTACGGAACCGACATTTTTGGGAAGGGAAAGGATGCGCTTTAAGAAAGCGCCGAGAGGAATATGAAGCTTTTGGTAATCAACGGGCCGAATCTGAATATGCTCGGCATTCGTGAGCCCGATATTTACGGAAAAGAGACGTACGCCGACCTGATCGTGCGAATTGAGAAGCACGCGCAGACGCTCGGCGTTGCGGTCGAGTGCTATCAATCCAATCACGAGGGTGCGATCGTGGATAAAATTCAAGAGGCGTATTTCGGGGGCGTGGACGGTATCGTCCTCAACCCTGCGGCCTATACGCACACGAGCGTGGCGATCGCCGACGCGCTGAAAGCGGTGCGCATTCCCTTCGTGGAGGTTCACATTTCGGACGTGTCCAAGCGAGAGGGCTTCCGACAGGTCAGTTATGTGCGCGATATGGCGCTTGCCACGGTGAGCGGCAAGGGCTTTGACGGCTATCTTGAAGCGATGGAGCTTTTGGTGGCAAAGCATGAGAGTTGAGATCGAAAAGGGAATTGCGCGCGGGTGCGTGCGCATTCCGCCCTCCAAAAGTGCCGCGCATCGATTGCTTTTGGGCGCGGCGTTGGCTGACGGGAAAAGCCTTCTTCACGGTGTGGCCTTCAGCGAGGACATTTTGGCTACGATCGACTGTATTCGCGCACTTGGTGCGGAGGTCTCGGTGGACGGCGATACGGTGACGGTGGAGGGGATCGGCGGAAAACGCGTAGGGCGCGAGCAGCTTGCTCTTTTGCCCTGCCGCGAGAGCGGAAGCACACTTCGCTTTCTCATCCCCGTGGCCATGCTTGCGGGCGGCGGTGTTTTTCGTGGCACCGAGCGTCTTGTGTCGCGCGGCGTCGGGATTTACGAGGACTTGTTTGACTATGCCGATTTTACGAAGGAGTCTGACAAAATTACTGTGCGCGGCGGTCTTCAGGCCGGGCATTATCGCGTGTCGGGCGACGTCAGCAGTCAGTTTATCACGGGGCTTTTGCTGGCACTTCCCTTGCTGGATGGAGATAGCACGGTGGAAATTTTGCCTCCTTTTGAGAGCCGTGGATACGTGGACTTAACGGTAGATATTCTCCGTCGCTTTGGCGTGGCGATCGAAAAAAGAGGCGGTCTTTGCTTCTTCGTGCGCGGAGGCGGAGCTTATTCGCCCGTGGAAGCTACGGTGGAGGGCGATTGGTCGCAGGCGGCCTTCTTTTACGGGCTGAATGCTCTCGGCGGTGAAGTCCAAGTAGACGGACTCGATGCGGAAAGCGTACAGGGGGACCGCGTTTGCTTGGAGATCTATGAAAAAATGAGCCGTAGCAACCTTTCGGCCGATCTTTCGGACTGTCCCGATCTGGCTCCCGTCCTGTTTGCGACGGCGTGTGTGGGAAAGGGAGCGCGCTTTACGGGTACGCGGCGGCTTTCGATTAAGGAGAGCGACCGCGCGCGCGTGATGGCTGAGGAGCTGCGAAAGTTCGGTGCCGAGATCACCGTAAGTGAAAACGAGGTGGACATTGCGCCCGCCGCGCTTCACGCGCCGACCGAGATTCTTTCGGGACACAACGATCACCGCGTGGTGATGGCGCTTTCGGTGCTTGGTACGAGATTTGGTGCCGTGATCGACGGAGCCGAGGCGGTTGCCAAGAGCTATCCTTCGTTTTTTTCGGATATGAGAAATTTGGGACTTAAGATACGGGAACTATGATGGAGTTGAAACATAAGAAAATTTTGGTCGTGGGCCTCGGCCTCATCGGCGGAAGCTACGCCGCGGCACTCTCCGCCGCAGGCTATGAGGTGGGCGGCATCGACTGTGCCAAGGAAAGCGTGGATTACGCGCTCTCCGAGGGCTTTATCGCACACGGGCAGAGCGAGGTGACAAGGGAATACGTCGGGCGCTTTGACGTGATTGTTTTTGCGCTCTATCCGCACGTTTTGTTCGCGTGGGTCGAGACGTATGGAGCCTTTATCAAAGAAGGCGCGCTCGTGACCGACGTGACGGGCGTGAAGGGTGAGGTCGTCTACCGTATGCAGAAACTTCTCGGCGAGAGGGCCGAATTTGTGGGCGCACACCCCATGGCAGGACGTGAGGTCAGCGGTGTGAAAAATGCGAGTGCCACGCTTTTTTGTGGGGCAAACTATATCGTGACGCCGACCGAGAAGAATACCGAGGAGGCGATCACGCTTTGCGAGGAGCTCGGGCGCGCGCTCGGTGCGCGCCGTGTGAGCCGTCTTTCGCCCAAAGAACACGACGAGATGATCGGCTTCCTTTCCCAGCTTACGCACTGCATTGCCGTGTCGCTTATGACCTGCAAGGAGTCGCATCAGCTTGTGGACTACACGGGAGACTCCTTCCGCGATCTGACGCGCATCGCCAAGATCAACGAGAATATGTGGAGTGAGCTTTTCCTCATGAATAAGGCCGAGCTCCTCTCACAAATGGATCTGTTTTTGGAGCGCTTTGCCGCGCTTAAGCGCGCACTTGAAATGGGAGACGCCGAAGCCATGAAGCAAATGATGCGTCTCTCGACAGAACGTAGAAGTTACTTTGACAAAAGATAAACGGAATTTTGACGGATATGGGAGGGATTTTTTATGAATATGGAATTTAAGCGCAAGCTCCCCGAGCCGCGCGAGGTGATGGATATGTACCCCGTGACTGAGGAGATGAAGGCGCAGAAGGCAAAAAACGACGCGGAGATTCGCCGCGTATTTACGGGGGAAAGTGACAAGCTGCTTCTCGTGATCGGGCCCTGCTCGGCCGACCGTGAGGACGCGGTGCTTGACTATATTTCGCGGCTTCGCAAGGTGCAGGACAAGGTACAGGATAAGATCGTGATCATTCCGCGTATCTACACCAACAAGCCGCGTACCACGGGCGCGGGCTACAAGGGAATGCTTCACCAGAGCGATCCGCACGAGTCCCCCGATATGCTGCGCGGCCTTATGGCTATTCGTCGCCTGCACATCAAGGCACTTTCCGAGACGGGATTTTCAAGTGCCGACGAGATGCTCTATCCCGAAAATCACCGGTACCTTGCCGACGTGCTTTCCTATGTGGCGATCGGTGCGCGTTCGGTGGAAAATCAGCAGCACCGTCTGACCGCAAGCGGTTTGGAGCTTCCCGTCGGTATGAAAAATCCGACGAGTGGCGATCTTTCCGTCATGGTCAACGCCATCAAGGCCGCACAGAGCGGTCATGTGTTCAGCTACGGCGGCTATGAGGTCAAGAGCCACGGAAACCCCTTGACGCACGCTGTGCTTCGCGGTTGGGTGAACAGTCAGGGTGTGACCTTCCCCAACTATCACTACGAGGATTTGAGCCGTCTGTGTGCGATCTATGCCGAGAGCGGCCTCGCGGATCCTGCGGTGATCGTGGACACCAATCACTCCAATTCGGGCAAACGCTGGGAGGAGCAGATCCGCATTTCCAAGGAGATCCTTCACAGTACCCGTCATTCGTCCGAAATCTTCCGACTGGTGAAAGGACTTATGATCGAGTCCTATATCGAGGACGGTTGTCAGAAGGTGGAGGACGGCGTATACGGTAAGTCGATCACCGACCCCTGTCTCGGTTGGGAAAAAACCGAGCGGCTTATTTTGGAGATCGCCGACCTGCGCGCTTAATAAAATCCCCGTTTCGAAAAGAGAAACGGGGATTTTTACTTGATTTTTGCCATAGAATGTTGTATAATACATATACTATTGAAATTTGAGGACAAAAAATGGACGCACAAGCAATAAAAAACGAAAATTACGCCGACGATTTGTTGCGCCTTGCGCTTGACGTGGGTGAGGGCATGCTCAAAAACGGCGGCGAGATCAGTCGCGTGGAGGATACGGTCGAGCGGATATGCCGCGCTTACGGCGCCGAGCATGTGGAGGTCTTTACCATCATATCGGTCATCAATGCTTCGGTGCGCATGAAGGACGGGAGCTATTCCTCGCAGATGCGCCGCGTGAAAAGCACGGGTATGAATCTTACGGTGCTGGAGGAGCTGAATGCGCTCTCGCGCGAGGTTTGCCGCGAGATGCCGTCACTTTCTCACTTTGATGAGAAAATTCACGAGTTGAAACAACACAAGGGATATTCTCCCGTCGTCTCCATGCTTGCGTGGGCGTTGGCCGCGGCAAGCTTTGCCGTTTTCTTTGGTGGCGGCGTGTGGGAGTGCCTGTGGGCCGCGCTTGCGGGTGTGGCCATGTTCGGTATTGATACCTATTCGCCCCGCCGCATGAACGCAATTGCCAAAAATGTGGCGTCGGCCTTTTTAACCTCGCTTGTGGCGGGCGTTTCGGTGCTTTTGCACGCGGGAGGCAACGGAAGCGTGATCATCATGGGCTCGCTTATGCTTTTGGTACCGGGCGTTTCGATCGGTACGGCCATGCGTGACATCTTCTGCGGCGATCTGCTTTCAGGCACCTTGCGGCTTTTGCAGTCCTGTCTTTCGGCACTGATGCTGGCCTTTGGCTATATTCTTGCCGTAACGCTTTTGGGAGGTGGCGCAATATGAGCTTTTTCAATTTGCAGCTTTTGGTGCGGCTTATTACCTCGGCACTCGGCTCGTGTGCCTTTGCGCTGATCTTCAAAACGCATAAGCGCCATTTGCTTCTCTTAAGCTTTTCGGGCTTGGTGACCTATTTTGTGTATTATACCGTCAGTTATTTCGGGGGCGGCTTTTTCGTGGCCTCCTTTGCGGCAACCTGCTTTGCGGCCACCTTTGGCGAGCTTTGTGCAAGACTTTGCCGCGCCCCTGCCGTGATCTATCTGTTGACCGGCCTTATCCCCATCGTGCCCGGTGGCGAGGCTTATTATACCATGCGCTATCTGTTGGAGCGCAATATGCCGATGGCTAACGAAAAGCTTTTGGCTACGGGTGGCGTGGCACTTGGGATCGCGGGTGGTATCGTACTCATTTCGCTCGTGTTCGGTGTGATCGGTGACCGCTTGGCGCAAAAGCAGAGAAGGAAGGCGGAGGCGGAACGTGGCAAGCATTAAGAAAATTTTTGATTTTTCAGCCCCTGAGCTTGATATTTTCGTGCGCCTCACGGGCGCACAGCTCCGTTCGCGGCTTGAGCCCGAAAAGGGAATCTTTATTGCGGAAAGTCCGACGGTCATTGAGGTGGCGCTTGCTTCGGGGCTTGAGCCCGTGGCGCTTTTGACCGACGAACGACTGCTTCCTTCGCTGACCGGTACCATCGAAAAATGCGGCGACATTCCCGTGTACTGCGCGGAAAAGGAAGTGCTTGAGGGGCTTACCGGCTTTGCGCTGACGCGTGGGGCACTTTGCGCCATGCGGCGTCCGCAAAAAAAGAGCGTGGAGGAGCTTCTTGTGGGGGCCAAGCGCGTGGCGGTGCTTGAGGAGATCGCCGACTCGACCAATGTGGGTGCGCTCTTTCGCTCGGCGGCGGCACTCGGTATGGACGCCGTGCTTGTCACGCCCACCTGTTGTGATCCGCTTTGTAGGCGTGCCGTTCGCGTGAGCATGGGAACGGTCTTTCAGGTACCGTGGACGCAGATCGGCGAGACCCCTGCCGATTGGCCCGAGAGGGGCATCGAGCTTCTGCATTCGCTCGGCTTCAAGACGGCGGCCATGGCGCTTTCGGACAACTCGGTGAGTATTGACGACGAGGCACTGATGCGCGAGGACAAGCTTGCCATCGTGCTTGGAACCGAGGGCGACGGCCTTTCGAAAACCACCATTGCCACCTGCGATTACACGGTGAAGATCCCGATGTATCACGGGGTAGACTCCTTGAACGTGGCGGCGGCAGGCGCGGTGGCGTTTTGGCAGTTGACGAGAAGAAAATAAAAAAGTGTCTGAGTCACTGACTCAGACACTTTTTTATGTGTATTGGAAAGAAAAAACCAGGGCGCACTTTTAACGTGAATTTATGCCAATGTATATTGAGATATTGCGCGGCAAATTTCTTTTACGTCGGTGCGTCCCGTAAATTGGAACTTTACCTTTCCTACGCCGGACATATACAACTCAAGCTCGGCATCTAAGTCAAAAAAACCGGCTGTTTCCAATGAAAACGTGCTTATCTTGCTATAGGGAATGGAGGTGTAGTCCTGTTTTTTGCCGGTTAAACCTTGTACGTTGATGGCGATAATGCGTTTGTTGGTGAACACCACGCCGTCGCGAATGCTTTTATAAGCTCCGATTACGATTTCTCCGTCAATCAGAAAGTCGTTGATAATTTTTCCAAATTCGTTGTCGCCTACCTTGTTAAGCCTTGCAAAAAAGCCTTTGCTGTTAAAGTCGATCATTTGAAAGCCTCCTTTTGATGAAAGTCATTTTATTTGGTGCGGTGTGTATTATTATATCATATCTCGATAAAAATGTCAAATTGCATCATAATGTGTAGAATTGACGGGAATTTCGCCTTTGGCGAAGATCGCTTGCAGCGTGGGGTCGCCGTACGGGTGCCAAAAAAGAGCCTGCCGTGAGGGCAGGCTCT
>JAZTWS010000137.1:0-5701 GCA_045636005.1 Eubacteriales bacterium
CACAAAAAACGCTCTTTTCAAGATCTTCCGCACGCCCTCACCACCTTTTCTCTATTATACACCATTCGCGCTCCATCTTCAACCGATTTTCAAAAAAATTTACTTTTCAAATTGAAGTTTGTCGGGATGACGATGTGGGGCGCCGCCCCACACCCCGCCAACTTTTAAAAAAGTTGGATCAAAACTTTTGCTGCATGGGTATGTGCAAACTTTACGTCATTTTGAGCCGCGTGTAGCGCACGCGCAGAAAAGAGAGCGAGCTCTCTTTGTCTGCCGCGTGGCTCGCGGCGTATACGTTCTTCGCACAAGGTGCGAAGAACCAAAATGACTCGGAAAACTCTTACAATAAAATTTTTGCAAACTTTGTAGTGAAAAATTTCAGAAAAGTTTTTGAAGGGTTCTTAGGGGGACTTTTTTCAAAAAGTCCCCCTAAGCGTTCCCCTCGACAAATCAAAATTTGCAATAAAAATACGGCGGGGTCTATTTTGACTCCGCCGCATTTTTTATCAGTCAATCGCGTAGGTCCAACCGAAGCTATCTTCGATCTTACCCCACTGAATGCCCGTAAGGGTATCGTAAAGTTTCTGGGTAACCGCTCCGATCTTGCCCTCGTTTACGGTATACTTTACGTCCTTGTAGCAAAGCTCGCCAATGGGAGAAACGACGGCGGCGGTGCCGCAGCCCCAAGCCTCCTCGAGCGTGCCGTCCTTCATAGCGGCATCAAGCTCGTCGATGCTGAGAAGTCTTTCCTCAACCTCGTATCCCTCTTTCTTCAGTACCTCGATGCAGGACTTGCGCGTGATACCGGGGAGGATCGAGCCGCTGAGCATAGGAGTTACGATCTTACCGCCGATCTTGAACATAACCTTCATGGCACCGACTTCCTCGATGTACTTTCTCTCCACACCGTCAAGCCACAGCACCTGCGAATATCCCTTCTGCTCGGCGCGCTCACCTGCACGGTTGGAAGCGGCGTAGTTACCGCCGCACTTGGCGTAGCCCGTACCGCCGCGCACGGCGCGGACGTCCTCGGACTCGATCATGATCTTAACGGGGTTGATGCCCTCCTTGTAGTAGCTTCCAACGGGGGAGGCGATGATTACGAAGGTGGCGTGATGAACGGCGTGAACGCCGAGCGTCTCGTCGTTACCGAACATAAAGGGACGAAGGTAGAGCGAGGTGCCGCTTGCTGCGGGCGTCCAATCCTGCTCGGTCTTCACGAAGGTGGTGAGGACCTCGAGTGCAAGATCTTCGGGAATCTGCGGGAGGCAAAGACGCTCTGCCGAGTTATTCATACGGCGAATGTTCTCGATGGGGCGGAAAAGCTGGACCTTGCCGTCTGCGCGGCGGTAGGCCTTCAGGCCCTCAAAGATCTCCGAGCCGTAGTGAAGTGCGGTGCAAGCGGGGTGGAGCTGAAGCGGGCCGAAGGGAATAATGCGTGCGTTGTGCCAGCCCTCCTCGCGTGAGTAGTCCATCATAAACATATGGTCGGTGAAGAATTTACCGAAGCCAAGCGTTTGGCTCTCGGGCTTTTCCTTCGGGCAGGCCGTTTTTTCAAAACGAATATCCATTTTCTTTTTCTCCTATCAATATTCTGCTCAATAATCTGCGCCGATCTGCATTGCCTTGCGGTTGATCTCCAGCATATCGGCACGCTTTGCGGAAATTACCTTTTTCAGTGCCGCCGTAACGCTTTCCTCGCCAAAGTCATCAAGCTCCTTGAGAAGCTTACCGACGAGGATCATGTTGGCGAGCGTGGGCATACCGTTGTCACTTGCCAACTGCGTGGCGGGAACGGCAAACACCTTTACGTCGTCACGAACGACCTTGCGCTCGATGAGCGAGGAGTCCATAATGATCATACCGCCCTTCGCTACGCTGTTTTCGTATTTATCGAGCGAGGGAAGATTCATGGCGATCAGAATATCGGGGGTGGAGACGATGGGCGAGCCCACGGGCTCGTCACTCACGATAACGCTGCAGCTTGCGGTGCCGCCGCGCATTTCGGGGCCGTAGGAGGGAAGCCAGCTTACCTGCTTCTCGTCGGTCAGACCCTTATAAGCGATGAACTTACCGGCAAACAGGATACCCTGTCCGCCAAAGCCCGAAAAAAGAAGCTGTTTGGTACTCATTTCGTTTCCTCCTTTGCCGATCTGTCCTTGTATACGCCAAGCGGGTAGTAGGGAAGCATCTTGTCGTCGATCCACTTAAGCGCGTCCTTCGGCGTCATGCCCCAGTTGGTCGGGCAGGTGGAAACCACCTCAACCAGCGAGAAGCCCTTGCCCTCGATCTGATTCTGGAACGCCTTCTTGATGGCCTTCTTGGCCTCGCGGATACGCGGAACGGTGTTTACGGTCACGCGCGTGAGGAACTCGGGACCTTCAAGCTCGGAGAGCATTTCGCAAACGCGGATCGGATAACCGCAAAGCTTCTCGTCTCTGCCGTACGGCGAGGTCTGCGTGACCTGACCGAGAAGCGAGGTGGGAGCCATCTGGCCGCCCGTCATACCGTAGATCGCGTTGTTGATGAAGATGATGGTGATATTTTCGTTTCGTGCGGCGGAATGCACCGTCTCGGCCATACCGATGGAGGCCAAGTCACCGTCGCCCTGATAGGTGAAGACGATATTGTCGGGGTTGGCGCGCTTCACGCCCGTAGCTACGGCAGGGGCGCGACCGTGTGCGGCCTCGATCATATCGCAGTTGAAATAGTTATACGCCATAACCGAGCATCCAACGGGCGCGATACCGATGGTCTTACCCTCGGTTCCAAGCTCGACAATGACCTCGGCAACGAGGCGGTGAATGATGCCGTGCGTGCAACCGGGACAATAATGAAGCGGCACGTCGGCGAGTGCGTGGGGTTTATCGAATACTACTGCCATTAGTCGTTACCTCCGTTCTTTGCGGCTTCTTTGATGCTTTCGAGCACCTGTTCGGGCGAGGGGATCATACCGCCAACGCGGTTGCAAAGCGTTACGGGGACGCGGCACTCGCTTGCCAGCTTTACGTCCTCGATCATCTGACCCATGGAAAGCTCCACCGAGATGAACTGCTTTACATGCTCGGCCGCCTTCTTAAAGGGAGCCTTCGGGAAGGGCCAAAGCGTGATGGGACGGATCATACCGACCTTGATGCCCATCTTTCTTGCCTCGACAATGGCGTTCTTTGCCACACGCGCGGCAATACCGAATGCGGCGATCGCGATCTCGGCGTCGTCCATCATGTACTCCTCGTAAAGCGTCTCGTTCTCCTCGATCTGCTTATAACGCTCGAAGCGAGCGATGTTGAGCTGCTCCAGCTCCTCGGGAACCAGAGAAAGCGAATTTACGATGTTGTGGGGGCGCTTAAGACCCGTGCCCGTCGTTGCCCAAGGCTTTTCGGGCGAAGGCGTTACGTCGAAGTCAAGCGCCACAGGCTCCATCATCTGACCCATCGTACCGTCGGCCAAGATCATAGCGGTCATGCGGTACTTGTCGGCAAGCTCGAAGCCGCGTACGGTAAGCTCTGCCATCTCCTGCACCGATGCGGGTGCGAGAACGATCATGCGGAAGTCACCGTGACCGCCGCCGCGCGTTGCCTGGAAATAATCCGACTGGCTGGGCTGGATACCGCCAAGGCCGGGGCCGCCGCGCTGTACGTTCACAACGAGGGAGGGAAGATCCGAGCCTGCAAGGTAGGAAAGTCCCTCGCCCTTCAGCGAGATTCCGGGGCTGGAGGAGGAGGTCATAACGCGAAGGCCTGCGGCGGCAACGCCGTACACCATATTGATCGCTGCGATCTCACTCTCTGCCTGAAGGAAGGTGCCGCCGATCTTGGGCATTCTCTTGGCCATGTAAGCGGCAATTTCGGTTTGGGGGGTAATGGGGTAGCCGAAGTAGTGACGGCAGCCGGCGATGATCGCCGCCTCCGCGATGGCCTCGTTACCCTTCATAAGTACTTTATCTGCCATTTTTTTCACTCACCTTTCCACTTTGATAATGCAGTCGGGACACATCATTGCACAGGATGCACAACCCACGCAAGCACCCTCATCGGTAAGCTCGGCGGGGTGATGGCCCTTTTTGTTGATCTTGTCGGGAGCAAGGCGGAGGATCTTTTTCGGACAAACGTCCACGCAAAGTCCGCAACCCTTGCAGTTATCGGTTTTGAACGTAAGTTTTGCCATGATTTATCTTTCCTTTCAAAGATTTTCGTGTTTTTGGAGACGGAGGGGGAAAAGATTTTCCACCTTGCCGTCAAGCGCGGTCATAAGGTCCTCGCGCACCGAGGTCGCCACGATGGGAAGACCCGAAAGTGCGGAAACCTCTTGGGCGTAGGGCAGGGAAGCCAGCACGTCCTCGGTCGTAGTCTCGACACCGAGGTTGGTGTTGTTCACAAGGCCCGTGAAGCGTATACCGCCCGCCGCCTCGATCTCGCGCATGACCTCGATTGTGGAGGTCGCGTCGCGTGTGAGGGGGCGTGAACGGTTGATGACCATAAGCATCTCGTAGTCGTTTTCTGCGAGAATGGCGGGGGCAAGCCGACCAAGTGCCAAGGCCCCTCTGTCGTCGCCACCGATATCCAGGATACAGTGAAGCGTTTTGTCGTCGCTGATCGCGTACATATCCTGCGGAAGTGCGGGAATATCGACGTTGGAGTTGGCGTATTCCGAGCAAATGAAGCGTATGCCCGCGGCCTTTAGCTCCTCCCCACTGTCTTTGGCGCGAAAATACGGATTGACGATATCAAGATCGGCAAGCGCGACGTTCGTTTCCTGCTTTTTCAAGTCGAACGCCATGTTGACCGCGATATTGGTCTTTCCGCTTCCGTAGTGGCCGCAAAGCAATGTGATTCGTTTGTAATTTCTCATAACTTATTTCTCATGATCTTGCCGCTCGTAGTCTTGGGAAGCTCGTCACGGAAGACGACAAGACGCGGATATTTATAAGGTGCGGTATGCTCTTTTACGTATTTCTGAATTTCTGCCTTCAGTTCTTCGGACGGCTCGGTGCCCTTGGTCAGTACGATGCTGGCCTTAACGATCTGGCCTCTCACCTCGTCGGGAGCGGCCGAAACGCCACACTCAAGAACGTAGGGAAGCTCCATGATCACGCTTTCAATTTCAAACGGGCCGATGCGGTAGCCCGAGGACTTGATAACGTCGTCCACGCGGCCAACGTACCAATAGAAGCCGTCCTCGTCGCGCCATGCGGTGTCACCCGTATGGTAGAAGCCGTCGTGCCAAACCTCTGCGGTCTTCTCGGGATCGCCGTAATAGCCGGTAAAGAGGCCGCAGGGAGCACCATCGCGCACGTCGATGACGATCTCGCCCGTCTCACCGTCGGGTACGGGATTGCCTTCGGGATCGACAATGCTGACCTTATAAATGGGAGCGGGCTTGCCCATCGAGCCGATCTTATGCGTAGCACCGCGCATATTACCGATGATCATGGTGCTTTCGGTCTGACCGAAGCCCTCAAGGATCTGAAGTCCCGTTGCCTTTTCGAATTGGCGGTAGACCTCGGGGTTGAGTGCCTCACCAAGTCGGAGGCCAAGCGGTCTTAGGAAGACAAGCTTGTCATACAACTCCTTGGCCCACAGAACGACATGGCTACGATCCGACTTATCATGGTGCTTTCGGTCTGACCGAAGCCCTCAAGGATCTGAAGTCCCGTTGCCTTTTCGAATTGGCGGTAGACCTCGGGGTTGAGTGCCTCACC
>JAZTWS010000138.1:0-4610 GCA_045636005.1 Eubacteriales bacterium
GCTCGGGAAGCATCTCCCGCAGCACCGCCGCCGTATACACACCGTCCTCTGCCTTCAAATACTCCGGCAAAACGAAAAGACGGTTTCTCTCGCTTCCGTCGTACCCGCCGTAAAAAACGCCGAAGGCATCCGACGCCGTCCCCTTTAGCTTCTGCACAGCATAGTGCTGCTCACGCGGCGACAAAAACGGGCCCACTGCGGCCTCGTACCTTTCGGCACGCCGAAGCATATCCTCCACACGCGCCTCGAGGAGTGCGCGCTCTGCGTCTCCCTCTCTCATCGGAAGGCCAAAAGGGCAAAGTGATCCATTGCCGTCTGCACCATGCCAAGAAGAAGAAACGCAATCAGGAAGGAAAAATCAATGGGTGAATTGCGAAAAATCGGAAAACGCTCAAAAAGCAATCGTACGGGAACCACGATAGGCTCGGTGATCATATACACGATATCCATAAAGCCCGCCCCGTCAAGTGCGGGGATCCACGAAGCGATTGCCCGTATGAGCATAGCGATCTCCAAGATGCCAAGCAACAGGGAGACCAGCCTTGCCACCATATATAGAACGTTCATAGAACCCTCTCCTAAATATAAGAACACACGAAAGCCGCGCGGGCATATGCCCGCGCTAGGGTGACAGTAGATATACGAACCCGCTGTCGCTTGTTGTTTTTGGCGCTTTTTGCGCCCATCTCACTCGCCCTGTCTACCCGGCCTCGCTCGACAACCGCAAAAAACACACCGTGACAGTTCGTAGAATTTATAAAAGAGCAGATTTTGTGCAAGGCGAGGAAAAAAGTCGATGGAATATAAAAATATTCCGAGGCTTTTTGACGACGAATGGCGCAAAATATGCCTTTTATAAACGCGTTCGGATATCTACTGTCACCCTAAACGGCTCCTATGTTACTTATTCGTCCTGTGCTTCACTTTCGTCGGCAATGCTCGAGGGAGATACCACCACGGTGGTCTTGGAAACATTCTTCATGTTGCCGCGAATGACGTAAAGAATTCCCATAAGGAAATCCATAAAGCGAAGAAGCTCGGCCTTGTCCAAAGCCTCCACGTTCAAAACGACGGTACTGCCTGCGATCAGGCTATCCGCCACCTTGGTTGCCTCACTGTAGCTCTTGGGTGCCATAACCTTAAGCGAAACGGCCTCCTCATTGATGCCGCCAAAAGCACTCTTCTCTTCCTCGTACGAAGCTTCCTTTACGTCGTCCTCAAAAGCGACATTGCCTCTCTCCTCCTGCACTTCCTCCTCCTTGGGATCGAAGGCGTAAGGACTGTACTCGGGCTGGTAATAGCTTTCGTCCTCGTTTTTCTTACCGAAGCCAAACTTGATAGCCATGTTAACCTCCAAAAAATGTATAATTATTTTTCAAACAATTTCCGTCCCACGCGAACGACCGTTGCACCTGAGGCAATCGCCTCCTCAAAACTGCCGCTCATACCCATAGATAAAATAGGTCTTTCTTTATTATCTCTTTTTTTGTTCCAAATGTCAACAGATAATTGAGAAATTTTTTGAAAAAATTTCAAATAATCCTCTTTTTTCTCGCAATTCGGTGCCATCGTCATAAGTCCGCACAAGGAAAGGTTAGGATATTTTTCGATCGCCGCGCAAAGTGCCTCCGTATCCTTTGGCATCACGCCGCTCTTATTTTCCTCCTCGCCCACGTTGACCTCCACAAGCACCTTCATCACGATCCCGTGCTTTGCCGCCTGCTTGTCGATCTCGGCGGCAAGCCGCTCGGAGTCGAGTGAATGTATCATGGTCACCTTGTCGATGATGTATTTTACCTTATTGGTCTGCAAATGACCGATAAAATGAATGTTCGCGCCCTTTGGCAGCTGCTCACAATGCTCGAGGAGCTGCTGCACCCGGTTTTCACCGAAATCGCGGACACCGCAATGCTCGTAGAGATAATTCAATTCCTCCGCGCTTCCGCTTTTTGCTGCGACGATCATACCGACCTCGTCGGTGCGCCCCGCGCGTGTGCGCGCCGCGTCCATGCGCTCTTTTATCTCACCGAGATTTCTGTCAAGATAGGAAAAATCCACAGTTCTCATTCCCTTTTCTTTAAAAATCTAAATATTAATTCTATTTATTATATCATACTTTTAGGATAATTGGAATGCCTTTTTTGCATTTTTTATAATTTTTTCAAGGCTTTCCTCTGAAATTCCGCCAAGAACCTCCACGGGCGTCACATAGGACTTGCTTCCAAACCATGTAATCTGCCTTTTGGCGTATCTTCGCGTGGCGGTTTTCACGGTCTCGACCGCCTCCGCAAGTGAGATCTCACCGTCAAGATACGATAGGATCTCCTTGTAGCCGATGGCCTGCGCTGCCGTAGAGGAACGCGGCAAGCGTCCCGATTCTACGAGAGCACGCACCTCGTCCACAAGTCCCGCCTCCACCATAATGTCTACCCGTCGATCGATGCGCTCATAAAGCACCGTGCGGTCGGGGTAGGAAAGCCCAAGCACCACCGAATTGTAGGGCGAGGGAGCAAGACGCGAGCGTCTGTCCCACTCGGATTTCGGGATCCCCGTCAAAAGCTTGATCTCAAGCGCGCGAATGACACGCTTGACGTTGTTTGGATGGATGCCCTCGGCCGACGCGGCGTCCTCGATCTTCAGGCGCTCCCAAAGGTCGAGCGCGCCCTTTTCCTCGGCCTCGCGCGTCAGCTCCTCGCGAAGCGCAGGGTCACTCGCGGCCTCGGAATATTCGTTTGCGGTGAGAACCGCGTCAAGATAAAGCCCCGTGCCGCCGCAAAAGATAGGCAGCTTGCCGCGCGACGTAATGTCCTCGATGGCCTTTGCCGCAAGCGGCGCGTAATCGGCCACCGAAAAGGACTCGCTCGGCTCTACAATGTCAATGAGATGGTGAGGAATTCCTTCCTTCTCCTCCTCACTCGGCTTTGCCGTGCCGATATCCATGCCGCGATAGATCTGCATGGAATCGCAGGATATGATCTCGCCCCCAAGCGCCTTGGCAAGCGCGATCGAGAGCGCAGTCTTTCCCGACGCCGTGGCTCCCACCACGGCAAGAACGTTTTTCATTTGTTTATCCTCTCAAACCACACAAATTAGCGGCAATTGCCGTTTCCGTATTCCCTTTTCATAGCTTCAACAGAAACTACCCATTGTTTTCCGAACTTGCAAACGTCAACACCGTTGACAAGCTTTCCGTAGGTGATTGCCTTGCGAAGCGTACTTTCGTTCAAGCCCCAAAGCTCCGTGGCATCGCTGAACGCCATGAGTCCATCAAAGGGAGTATCCACACGAGCGCCGTTTTCCCAAAGCTCATCACAAGAAAGGTCAAGCTCGTCATTCCATACGATACCGTAACCGCCGACGTCAACAGATACGCAAGCAAACTCTTGCGGATTGTTTTTCAAATCGACAAAAGGCAACAACTTTTCAAACAGAGGCTTTACGTCATAAATCTTGGTTACCCCCTCCGAAAACTGAACGCTCAATTTATATTCGGGGAGAGCAAAAACGTTTTTCACCTTATGAAACATAACTCTACTCCTTACTCCAGCGGTGGAATCTTCCGAAACTCCTGCGTTTTCCAAATTTCCATTAGCGTGTCTCGGTGCAAAGCAATCCATTCTTGCACCATATTCATGGCTTTGTTTGGAAGATAGCCCTCAAGCACCTCACCCGTCATAAAATCAATGGCCGCAACATCTTCGTTGTAGATCGCATGAATATGCGGCGGATTGTGCTCACTTTGAAGAAAATACATACGAATAATAATTCCGTAAAATCTCGATAATACAGGCATTGCTTTTCTCCCTTTTATTCTGTCCTTGATTATATAATATCACGATACCGTGATTTTGTCAATATATATTATGAAAATCCCCGAGGATTTTCTCCTCGGGGATTTTTGAACTAAAATCCAAACAATCACTTGTTTTACTTGTCTATGACAACTTGTCCCACAAGTTCAGCAATTTTTTCGGTCACATAACCGAGTGCGGCATACTTATCCTCCGAATTGATATCGGAGGACTCGATAAACGACATATTGTTATCGAACGCCGCCTTGATCATATCGACCTTTTTGGCTTGCTCTTTTTGAACGTCCTCATACATCTTTTCGTACATCTCAAGCATTTTCAGAAGTGTCAGTTCTCTGGTTTTGAACACGTCACACACTTCCGTCACTTGCTCATACCGTGCGTCATTATCTTCCTCGCCGATCGAGGTGATGGCATCACCCAAGCGGTGGAGTGAGGTCTGACTGTTTTCGGTAAGCTGCTTTTGCAATATGGTAAGCTGTACAAATATGTCCTTCGCTGTCAATTTATTTTCTTCCATTTTTTCATCCTCCAAATTTTCATTCGGCGGACACGCAAGGCATATTGTATTTTCGTCTACGAAGCGTGCCCTGCCGTTTTTTACAAGACCTTTCGCCCTTTTCGGGTAGGTCGCCTCATATACATTTCCTTGCTCATCAACTACAATCACGTTTTTTTCGATGGGTGTCGCCCCCTTTGTATTGATTGGCGGTATCACTGATGTCGTTTTTTGTTATGGGTACCGTCCCCGATCAGCAGGTATATTATAACACATGTTGAATTGTATTTCAATAGGTT
>JAZTWS010000139.1:0-1783 GCA_045636005.1 Eubacteriales bacterium
AGCTTAAAGTCGCCCGTGTGAAGCACGGTTCCGAGCGGTGTGTGAATGGCCAGACAGCAAGCGTCGGCAATCGAGTGGTTGACGTGAATGAACTCCACCGAAAGCGCGCCCGCGCGCACCGTGTCACCCGCCTTTACCTGACAGAAGCGCGGCTCGTGCGGCAGCTTATGCTCCTCGAGCTTGTTTTTGATGATTCCCAGCGTCAGCCGCGTGCCGTAAAGCGGCGTGTCAAGCGTCTTCAAAACGTAAGGCACCGCGCCGATGTGGTCCTCGTGACCGTGTGTGAAGAAGATGCCGCGCAGCTTTTCGCGGTTCTGCTCAAGATACGAGGTGTCGGGAATGACCAGATCCACGCCCGGCATATCGTCGTCGGGGAATCCGAGACCGCAATCGACCACGATCATGTCATTTTCGTACTCGATCACCGTCATATTCTTTCCGATTTCATTCAGACCTCCGAGCGAAACGATCTTCAGCTTCCCTTGGGGACGCTTTGCCTCACTCTTTTGTCCCGCCGCCTGCTTCTTCGGATGCGCGGGCTTTTGCTCTGCGGGCTTTGGCATCGGCTCTACGCGGACGGGAGCCGTCTGCTTTGCGCGCTTGCCCTTCTCCTTGCTCTTGGACGGCTTGGTCGGCTCGGCAACCGCCTCGCGTGCGTTCTTTTCTTCGCGCTCCTCGCGCGCAGAAAGCGCGATCGGGGGCAGAAAATCCGCAAACAGGTGGTCAATTCCCGCACCGCGCGGCTTCTTGGGCGGCAGCTCGCGCGCCGCGGGCTTTGCCTCCGTCGGCTTCGCCTGCCCGTGCTTGCCCTTCGGCTTCTGTGCGTTCTTCGGCACCTGCTCGTTCGTGCGGCGCATATCCTTGGCCGCATCCTTCGGCGCCTTTACGGACGCCTTCTTTTTGGCGGCCTGCGCTTTACGCGCGGGCCGTGCGCCCGACTTCTCGGACGCGATCTTTTTTTCTTCGTTTTTTGCCATAAATCTCCTTATTTTCTCCGACGGCAACCCAAAAAAGCCTTCTCGCCCCGTCGGGACACGAAAAGGTGGGCAGAGCGCAGGCCATCCTCCCGTCAAGTCTCGGTACCGCTCCCCGAGTCCGAAAAGGACGCCGCTTTCTGCAAAAAATATAAAATCTATCGCAAGACGGCTCATCCGTCTTTCTTACAAAGTTATTTCATTATACACGAAAATGCCGCGTTTGTCAAGTGCCGCGCAAAAGCAGCACCACCGCCAAGGTAAGCGCGCCCAAAAAGAGCCCGTACGAAAAGGCGAGCCAAAGGTGGCGACGCGCGTAGCTTGGCGACTGCCCCGCAAGTGCATTTTCCTCCAAAATACGCATCGCCTCAAGCTCCATTTCGCGCGCCGACGGCCGACGCACCTCTGCCTCCTCCCGCACCACGAAATACGCCGTCTCAAACAGCGAACTGTCCCGCGTGGGCATCACGATCATCTTTTTCTGACAGCCTTTCATCATACCAAAATCCGTCCTCCTTCTCATTCTATGTAAAGTGCCGCATCCTATGCATCTGCCCACAGTATTGCCACAAAAAACATACAAAAAACGAAAAGAAGATAAATTGAAGTTTATCGATGTGGCTACGCTAAAACCAAGCGAGGAAAGTTTTGATCAAACTTTTTCAAAAGTTTGCGGGGGTTGGGGCAGCGCCCCAAGAAAACGGCATTTCTTTTTTGCAAAGCTTTTTTCTTTGTGCCTCTATAGGCAAAGAAAAAAGCGTCAGAAACACTTGTGCCTACAAGGGACAGAGGCATTACTTGGCAAAAAG
>JAZTWS010000140.1:0-5486 GCA_045636005.1 Eubacteriales bacterium
ACCTGATGTCCGCTTTGATCGAGTTCGCTTTGAGCGGCCGTATGACGCTTCCTGCGGGAATTGAGAACGATCCGTATTTGCTGTGCGGCCATCACACCATCCAGCTTCCGATCACGGCGCGTCCCGGCGTTATTAAGGTGATGGACGGCATGGATGCGATCGCCAAGGACCCGAGGGTGACGGTGGCGTTCCAAAGATATCAGCCGGGAGAGTGCGTTCCCAAGACCGGCGACGTGAGACAGCGCGTCTATGAGGCGGCGCTTGTAACGCGACCCGACGAGGATGTTCGTGAGGCAGTGCGGTTTGTGCAATCGCAGTTGAAGGTGCTTGACGAACGGGGTGAAAATATGTTGATCTCCTTGGTGGAGCCGAGTGTGTTGAATTATTCGAAGAGGAGGTAAGTAAATGCCGATTGAATTTTTGTATCTGGCGGTCGTGTTTATCGTTGCCATTCTCGGTCTTACGGTTTTGAAAAGGCCGCTTTACGAATGTATGCTGGCGTCGTTTGTCGTTCTCGTTGCCGTAACGGGCAGGTGGAGCAACATCGGCCAATATATTTGGGATGCGATGACCGAGCCGAGCTTGTACGTCATGATCGTGTTCGTCGTTTCGGCGGCGCTTCTCTCCAAAACGACGGTCATTGATGACTGCATTGCCATTATCCTGTCGATCTTCGGCCGCTTGCGAGGCGGCGCGGGCTTCGTTGCCATCATAGGAAGTACATATATGGGCTCTCTTTCGGGAAGCGGCCCCGGCAACGTGGCTACGACAGGTATTTTTACAATTCCCGCGATGAAGCGTTCGGGCTTTCCTCCGCATTTGGCGGCAAACGTGGAGGCGCATGCCAGCACGATGGGAAATATGATCCCGCCCGCCGGCATGATTGCAATCGCGTTTTCGGCACTTGACAAGTTATATCCCGGTCAGTATACCATGTCGCAGTATTGGATGCTTCTTTGGGGCATTGCGATCTGGTTCATTGCGCAGCGCATTGTTACGCTCTATTTTATGTGCCGATACTACAAGGTCGAGCCTATAAAAAAAGAGGAGCTTCCGTCCTTTTGGGCATCGCTTAAGCGCGGATGGAAGGCTGTCTTTTTGCCGATCATCGTGTTCGCTCCCTTTTTGCTGACCAGCATGTTTGAAGATTTCTTCAAGGAAAGACTGGGGGAGGGAGCCAGCTCGTTTAGCAGCAGTATTTTGCTGTTTATCCCCGCACTTATCGTAATTGGCGGCGTTCTTCTTTCGGGGAAGGAAATGGTTAAGAAAATGTCGCCTGCCTACATTTACGAAGAAATACGCAAGGGCATGAAGGGCTTGGTTCCCACGTCGGCTCTCGTCATGTTTGCTTACTTTGTAAGCAATGTCTTTGCGGACATTCAGCTCGAGGTGGCGATCGGTCAGTTTATTGGTGAATTCGATCTGCCTTTGATTGCGCTGGCCTTTATCATTCCTCTGTTTATGGCAATCCTCGGTATGCTGATCCCCGGCTCCACGCAGGTGAAAATTTTCGGCGGCCTTGTGATTTCGGTCGTTGCCGCAGCCGGAGGAAATCCGTTTATGGCGGCTGGTCTTTTGCCCTGTATCTGCGGTGCGATGCACGGTGTTACGCCTCCGTACTGTACCTGTGTATACGTCGGTATGGGTATTGCCGAGGCCGAGCTGAAGCCAACGATATGGAACTGTATGATCTGGATCCTGTTGCATTATATTCTTTCGGTCGTTATGATGCTTTGTTGGATTCCCGTTTTGGGGTTGATTTGACGGAGGGGTTGTGATGAATATGAGAGAAAAAATATATAACGTGTTAAATAAAATATACGCCGCGGTCTTGATGGTCTCCTTTTTTGCCGGCGTTCTGCCGCTGGTGGCCTTTGTTGTGGCTATGATCATAGGAGGCGATACCGGCGAGGCGATTGCAGTATTCCTGTATAAAGATTTTTATCCGTGGGTGATCGTGGGAGCCGCCGTTGCCGTGTGGATCGGCTGGATCGCTTCTTATGTGAATCCCGAGAAAAAAGCAAAGACCAAAAAGAAAGAAAAGCAAGGCTGAAACTTGGAGAAAACTATGTCAAAAATCAATGTTACGCGCTCCTCGATGCCCTCCTATGAGGAATATTGCGAGGAGATCCGAGAGCTTTGGGACAGTCATTGGCTGACCAATATGGGTGTGAAGCACAACGCGCTGCAGGCCGAGCTTGAGCGCTATCTTGGCGTCAAGCACGTCACGCTGTATACCAACGGTCACTTGGCACTTGAGAATGCGCTGGAGGCCATGCACTTTCCGCGCGGCAGTGAAGTGATCACCACGCCCTTTACCTTTGCGTCGACCACGCACGCGATCGCGCGGTGTGGCCTCGTTCCCGTGTTTTGCGACGTGAATGAGATCGATTATACCATAGATACGACAAAGATCGAGGCATTGATTACGGAAAAAACGGTGGCGATCGTTCCCGTTCACGTTTACGGAAATCTCTGTGACGTGGAGGGCATCGATCGTATTGCCAAAAAGCATGGACTTAAGGTCATTTATGACGCGGCGCACGCGTTTGGCGTGACCTATCGGGGCGTGAGTACCGCGTGTATGGGTGACGCGTCCATGTTCAGCTTCCACGCCACCAAGGTCTATAACACCATTGAGGGCGGCGCACTCTGCTATGGAGACGACGCCATGGTACAGGTGCTTACCGACCTGCGCAACTTCGGGTTGTGCGGCGAGGAGGGACGCTACATCGGCGGAAACGCCAAAATGAACGAATTTCAGGCGGCAATGGGACTTTGCAACCTGCGCCATCTGGAAGGGGAGATCGAAAAGAGAAGGGCGGCGGTCGAGCGTTACCGCGCACGGCTTTCGGGGGTTAAGGGCATCAAGCTCTGCGCCGAGCAGCCCGAGGTCAGATCCAACTACGCGTATTTCCCCGCGGTATTTGACGGGTACAAATATACGAGAGACGAGGTCTTTGAGCGCTTGAAGGCGCAGGATATTATCGCCCGAAAGTATTTCTATCCGCTGACGAACGGTTTTGCGTGCTACGATTCCTTTGAGACGGCGGGAACCGACAAGACACCCGTGGCCGCCTATATTGCGGCAAGGGTGCTGACGCTTCCTCTGTACGCCGATCTTTCGGTGGAAGACGTGGATCGTATTTGTGATATTATTTTGCAATAAGGAGAGAGGACAATGAGCGAGATCGTATTAACGAAACCGAAACAGAGAGATTCCAATTTGGAATTGTTCCGTATTATAACGATGTTTTTAATCGTTGCTCATCATTACGTTGTCAATTCCGGTTTGACGGGGGTGGGCGGCCCCATTTATTCGGATCCGCTTTCTTTGCGTTCTCTTTTTCTCTTGCTTTTGGGGGCATGGGGAAAGATCGGAATCAACTGTTTTGTGTTGATCAGCGGATATTTCATGTGTAAGTCCAATATTACGGCCAAAAAGTTTGTTAAGCTTTTGGGCGAGGTCGTGTTTTACCGCATATTGATTTACATAATCTTTTGGGTGAGCGGATACGAGCCCTTTACGCTGATGGGATTTGTGCAAGCGATCCTGCCGTTTATGACCGTGGCGCACAATTTTACGGGTACATATCTGCTCTTCTTCCTCTGTATTCCGTTTCTTAACGTGCTTGTAAATCATATGAACGAAAGACAGCATATCCGTCTTTTGCTTCTCAGTTTGTTTATTTACGTTTTCTTTGGCACGTTGCCTCTTTTCTCGGTTACCATGAATTACGTTTCGTGGTATATCGTGCTTTACTTTATTGCTTCTTATATTCGTCTCTATCCCAAAAAGCTTTTCGAGAACACACGTTTTTGGGGACTGATGGCGTTCCTTTGCGTTCTTCTTTCTGCCGCTTCGGTGGTGGGATGTGCCTTTGTGGGTATGAAGCTTGGACGCCAGATGGCGTATTGGTTGGTCACGGATTCCAACACCTTCCTTGCCGTCCTGACGGGTGTTTGCTCTTTCCTGTTTTTCAAAAATTTGAAGTTGAAATACAGTCCGATCATCAATGCGATCTCGGCCACGACCTTTGGTGTGCTTTTGATTCACGCACACAGTGCCACGATGCGAAAATGGCTTTGGGTGGATATTTTGGATAACGTGGGGATGTATGGCTCCGCTTGGATGCCGCTTCATGCGATCGGAAGTGTAATCGTTATTTTTGCCGTTTGTTCAGTTATTGATATGTGCAGAATTCGACTGATTGAGGCACCATGTCTCAAGCTTTGGGATAGGTGGTTTGGAGGCCTTGCTTCCAAGTGGACGGCATGGGAAAATAAACTGTGCGACAAGCTGAACATTGGCGGCAAGTCGTGAGAACAATAGGGAGGATTTTTTATGAAGGGAATTATTCTTGCGGGCGGTAAAGGAACCCGCCTTTACCCCATGACCAAGGTGGTATCCAAGCAGCTTTTGCCGATCTACGACAAGCCGCTTATCTACTATCCGCTTTCGATCCTTATGCTTGCGGGCATTCGTGAGATCCTCGTGATCTCCACGCCCGAGGATACCCCCGTTTACGAGAAGCTTCTCGGTGACGGCTCGCAGATCGGTATCTCGATCTGCTACAAGGTGCAGGAAGCGCCGCGCGGATTGGCAGACGCCTTTATTTTGGGAGAGGAATTTATCGGTGACGACAGCGTTTGTCTCATTCTCGGTGACAACGTGTTCTACGGTCAGGACATGACCAAGGTTTTGCGTCGCGCCATGGAAAATAAGACGGGTGCTACCATCTTCGGCTATCCCGTAAAGGATGCGCGCAGCTTCGGCGTGGTGGAGTTTGACAAGGATCGCAACGTGATCTCCATTGAGGAGAAGCCGCAGAATCCCAAGTCGAATTACGCGGTTCCCGGTCTCTATTTCTATGACAATCGTGTGGTCGAGATCGCCAAGAACGTAAAGCCCTCGGCGCGCGGTGAGATCGAGATCACGGCGGTTAACAACGCCTATCTCGAAATGGGTGAGCTGAAAGTAACGCTTCTCGGACGCGGCATGGCGTGGCTGGACACGGGTACACCCGAGGGAATGCTCAAGGCCTCGATGTTCGTGGAGGCGGTGCAGGACAGACAGGGCTTCTACGTTTCCTGTATCGAGGAGATCGCGTGGCGTCGCGGATTTATTAGCACAGAGCAGCTTCACGCCATTGGCGAGAGCTTGAAAATGACCGATTACGGTCAGTATTTGTTGGCACTTGCCGAGGAGGATAAGATATGACGATTCTTGTAACGGGTGGCGCCGGATTTATCGGCTCGAACTTTATTTTCCATATGCTCGGAAAATATCCCGACTATCGCATCGTGTGTCTGGATAAGCTTACATATGCGGGCAACCTCTCCACGCTTGCGTCGGTGATGGATAACCCCAATTTCCGTTTCGTGAAGGCGGACATCTGCGACCGCGAGGCCGTTTACAAGCTCTTTGAGGAGGAGCACCCCGATATCGTGGTCAATTTCGCGGCCGAGAGCCACGTGGACCGCTC
>JAZTWS010000141.1:0-3122 GCA_045636005.1 Eubacteriales bacterium
AGAGAAATTCCTACGATCATAGAAGAAGCGTATAGGGTATTAATGCCCGGAGGAAAAATCGTTTTGCATTGCTTGAATACTAATAAAATGCAAGCGTATGCAAGATTTGAACAATACGGCTTCTTCGAGGAAGAAATGATATATTGGGCAAAGCAAATAAGAATGTACACGTCTGCTGAAGGTGTAGAAGAGCACTTAAGAGCCATTGGATTCAAATTTTACAAGCGACTGATGGATGAAAAATTAGGTAGCATTCTCGTATTCGAAAAATAAATATATAACACCACCGCCGAGAGTAACCGTTTGGTCGCCTCCGGCGGTGTGTTTCAATATGGATAATCAAAGTAAAAAACAAATCCGAACAGTTCCGTCGTAACGAAACAGTTCGGATTTGCTTGTTCTGGTGGAGCATAGGGGATTCGAACCCCTGACCCCAACACTGCCAGTGTTGTGCGCTCCCAACTGCGCTAATGCCCCGTGGGTTTTACGAGAAACATTTTACCATAAATTTATCCGTTTGTCAATACTTTTTTCTCATTTATATACGCACAGTCGCCGCGTGTCGCTCGACAAGCTCGCCCTTCGGCTCCGAACTCCCGCTCCACCGCTTCTCGAAAAGCCACGCCGGTGGCTTTTCTGCGGCGCTAACCCTTGCCGGTCACCGTCGCTCGAGTTCAAATCTCTCCGACATCAAAAATGGGATAGTCCTTTTGGACTATCCCGTTTTTTTGGCGGAGAAGGAGCTCTGCCATTCAAGTACACAACGCCCTCCTCTTTTTTTCGCTCCTAACCAAAATCCAATGTCAAGAATATATGGTTAGACTGCTCGTCATATAAAGCTTGCTCGAGTTAACCGCCAACCTTCTTTTTATGATACTTCTCCAAAAGATGACGGCCTACCTCCTCAAAGAGAAGCAGGTGAGACCGATAGATCTCGTCGTACGAGTAGATCACGTTACCGTGGTCGCAAAGACCTTGATTGGATTCGTAGGTGATGACCGTGCCGCCACACAGGTGGTGCATCGCAGAGCATAGCATAAAGCCTGCGCCAAAGCCGCTACCCTTGTAGATCTCATAGCGCACGCCCTCTTTGTCGCAGCGTTCCTTCAGGCTACGGCTTACCTTGACCGCCTCGTCAAGCGAAGCCTTGGTGGTATAGTTATACGGCACAAGACAGCTCGTGGCGTTGCTTCCGCCGTGAAGAAGAACCGAAAAATCGGGGGCTTCCTTGCGGCAAATCTCAAAGAGCGACTGTGTTTCGTTTGACACGTGATTACTGAAATAATCCTCGTGCATCATGTTGATGCCATCATCGGTAAAATACGCGCCAAGGAAATCCGAGGCCTCCTTGATGGGATGCACAGTCTTGCAGCCCGGCCAACCGCAAAGCGTGCCGTCCTTCCACGTGCCTTGATTATAATAGCGAAGATCGTAGAAGGTCTTGCCCACAAACGAGCGGAAGGGTACACGGCTTCTGCCGTCGGGATTGCTGACGGGTACAAGGATCAGGTGCAGGCGGTTCATCGTTTCAAGCAGCTCGGGGTGCGCTTCGCCGCGATAGTCGGTGCCCGTTTCCATCAGCTTGATAAGGTTAAGGATCGCCACCGTTCCCTCAAACTCACCGCCGTGGATCGCGCCGTCGATGAGGAAGGTTGGTGTGTAATCCTCGCCCGATTTATCGGCGTAATATTTGCTGCTGTTCGCCCCCAGCGAGCTGCAAAGATTGGCTGTTCCAAGCTTTACGTTCGAACGGCCGTACTCTACCTGATAAATGGGGCGGCCGCCTGCCGACGTTGTGATCGTGCTGACCTTGCCGCGCTTTACAAGCTTCAAGGTCTCCTCTACGTCCGCAAGCGTTGAGCGCCAATAGGTCGGCATTTTTTCGAGAACCACATCAAGTCCTCGGCCGTTTGCCGCACTAAAGTTTAGGTGAAGCGTGGTTTTTCCGTTCTCGCAGGTCACGCGAATACGCTCGTGACAGCTCACGATGCTCCACTCGCCGTCAAGCGTCAGTGTCGCCCCAGACAACTCGCGCGTGGGATCGCTGACCTTGATCTCAATTCTGTTTTCGCCCTTGGGCATCGTCATAACCAGCATCGGCTTGTCGACCGTAATTACCTCAAAATCTCCTGCCTCATGGAACACATAGCCGACAATATCCTTCTCTACCTCGCGCACCGCCTGAAGCGCCGCGGTGTTGGATAGGATCTCTATGTTCGGCTTTTTGGCGTAGGCATCCAAGCTGTCGGGCGTGGCATAAGGCAAAATAACGTAAGCGTAGCTTGCCTCCTTCGGATTTTCGCCGTGCTCCAAACGAACCTCAAAGAAGGGCTGCTCGGCCTCTTCCCAGCGGATTCCTTCCTCCAAATTGTTGCCAAAGACACCCGATTCCTCGTCAGACGTACTGATGTATCTTCTTACAAAAACTTCACCGCCTTCGGGGAAATAAAAGCCGGCGTGACCTTCCATACATACCCATTTGGGATCGGTATAGCGTGCCTCGTAGACCGCTTGGCCAAGTGTCTCGGTTTTCTCTCCCGAGCCCACAAGCTGACCGAAGGCTTCTTCATTTACAAGCCGTCTGTGCTCCACCGTAGTATCTACGGGCGAATGCATCGTAGAGTTTATGCCTGCGCCCAGCGCCACGATCTCCCCGTCAAAGCAGAACCACGCTTTTTTTGCGTGCAGATCATTTTGGTGCGGTGCGAGCCCCATACCGTAGCCATTGTCCACCGTGTAGTCCTCACCCTCAAAATGATAGCTCTCAAAATCCATCGCGCACACAAGATAACGATCGCGAAGGCTCATACTGCCCGCAAAATTCTTAGAGGAGTGCCAAGCAAACCGACCCGTGATATGACGGATCGCACGCTCGCGCCTGTCCTCGGTCGTGCCGGGCAAATGATACGCGATCTCGCGGTTTTTGTAAATAAAGTTGACACCGTCGTATTGGTGGCGATCGTAATCGGTATACAGATACACCGCACCGTCACCCATATGCCAGCCCGTCATATTCTGCTCGTTGATGCACTCGTAAGCCGCCTCGCGCTTGGACGAGTACGAGAACGCCGCCGCGCAGTTGCTTCGGTGCCACGCCGCGCGGTCCCCCGTAAACCAAGCGT
>JAZTWS010000142.1:0-12550 GCA_045636005.1 Eubacteriales bacterium
AGGTCATAGAAGCTTTATTAGTTTTCTGCGTTGAGCCCAAAGTAGGCCTGGGGATGTGCGCAGGTGGGGCAAAGATCGGGAGCCTTTGTGCCAACGACGATATGTCCGCAGTTGCGGCACTCCCATACCTTGACCTCGCTCTTTTCAAAAACAGCGGCGGTCTCTACGTTCTTTAAGAGTGCGCGGTAACGCTCCTCGTGGTGCTTCTCAATAGCGGCAACCAAGCGGAACTTGGCGGCAAGCTCATGGAAGCCCTCCTCATCGGCGGTCTTGGCAAAGCCCTCGTACATATCCGTCCACTCGTAGTTTTCGCCCTCGGCAGCAGCCGCAAGATTCTCGGCGGTATCTCCGATGCCCTCAAGCTCCTTGAACCAAAGCTTTGCATGCTCCTTCTCGTTCTCTGCGGTCTTGAGGAAGAGTGCGGCGATCTGCTCGTAGCCCTCCTTCTTGGCCTTGGAAGCAAAGTATGTATACTTATTTCTTGCCTGCGATTCGCCTGCAAAAGCCGCCTCCAAATTCTTTTCGGTCTGTGTTCCTGCGTACTTGTTCATGGGAACTCCTCCTTAATTTTATTTTGTAAAAATCGTCTCTCGATTTTTCTTTTAAAGCAAATAGCAGCCCTGATCTCTAAGAGCCTTTTCCTGTTCCTCAGGCCATACCGAAGCCTGCACCTCACCGATGTGCATCTTCTTTAAGAAATACATACAAAGTCTCGACTGGCCGATACCGCCGCCGATCGAATACGGAAGCTCTCCATTCAAAACTGCCTTATGGAACGGCAGATCTCTTCTCTCTTCACAACCCGAAAGCTCAAGCTGTCTTGCAAGTGCGTCCTCGTCCACGCGGACGCCCATGCTCGAAATCTCAAGTGAAATATCAAGCACATCGAAATACAGAAGAATATCGCAGTTCATGCTCCAATCGTCATAGTCGGGAGAGCGACCGTCATGCGGCTTACCCGATTTCAGTTTTCCACCGATCTGCATGAGGCACACAGCGCCGTGCTCCTTGGTGATCGCGTGCTCGCGCTCTTTGGGAGTATAATCGGGGTACTTATCCTCAAGCTCCTGCGTTGTGATAAACGTAATCTCCTTGGGCATAGGGCTCTTAGCAAACGCCTCGCCAAGCTTTGGATACAGATTCGACATATACCACTCGGTGTTCAAAAGCACCTTATATATCTTGGACACGGTATCCTTGAGTGTCTCAATCGTGCGCTCCTTTTTGTCGATCACCTTTTCCCAGTCCCACTGGTCAACGTAGATCGAATGGATCGCGTCAGTAGTCTCATCGCGGCGGATCGCATTCATATCGGTGTAAAGTCCCTCGCCAACCTCAAATCCGTATTTACCGAGCGCGTAGCGCTTCCATTTAGCAAGAGACTGCACGATCTGAACGTTCTTTCCCGTCTCAAGTAAATCGAATTCCACCGGACGCTCCACGCCATTTAGGCGATCGTTCAGTCCCGATTCAGGAGTGACGAAAAGCGGAGCGCTGACACGAACAATTTTCAGTTCCTTTGACAGCTCTCTCTCAAAAAAATCCTTACAGCTTTTAATAGCAAGCTGTGTTCTTTTCATATCCAACAGTGATTGATACATGATAGTCCTCACTTATCTCATTTGTTTTTCGATCTCGGTGACCACCAGATCTGCCGCGTGCTCGATACTGTCCGCCATAATGGTACAGCCCGACGCACGAACATGACCGCCACCGCCAAATGCGGCACACACCGCCGAAACGTCCACGCCGCCCTGCGAGCGCGTAGAAACGCGGAAGGTCTTTTCCTTGGAGGGCTGACGCACGGCAATCGCCACCTCGACGCCTTCAACCGAACGTGCCACGTCAATAAGCGTTTCCAAATGCTCGTCCAAAATGCCGAGCCGTTCCTTCATTTCGTAAGTAAAATAAACCACGGCGATCTTACCGTCACGGAACATCTTCAAGGTATCAAAGCCTGCCTTTTCGGCGGCCAAGACCTCCATGGATTTGGAGTCAAACAAAAGCTGATTGATTCCCGCCGCGTCGACACCCGACTTTAAAAGCTCCGCCGAGCGAATGTGCGTTTTCGGCGTTACGTTGGAATATTTAAAGCATCCCGTGTCCGAGCTGATGGCGGTATAAAGACAGAAATCCACACGCTCGGGCAATGCATTGATCAAGCCGCGCTTCAAAAATTCACGCGAAATATCAAACACGATCTCGCCCGTTGCGGCAGCGCTTTCCATCACAAAATAATCGGCGTAGTGATCGCCCTTCGTATGATGGTCAAGCTTCAGGTCGATCTTGTTCGCAAAACGTGCGTAAAGGTCACCAAGTTGAGCCACAGAGGCCGTATCAACCGCCACGATGCGCTCGGCTTCAAAATCCGTCGGAATATCCTCGGGAAGCGTACTGTCCTGAATGCCAACGCTAAGAAATGCAAGCCGTTGCGGCACTTGGTTTTGGCACATACAAAACACGCGGCTCCCCGTAGCCTCCAGCAAAAGCTTCAGCGCAAACGCCGAGCCGACGGCGTCGCCGTCGGGACGGACGTGAAAGAGGATCAGCGTATTTTTAGCAATGGCAAGCTCGTCTACCACCTCGGTAAAGCTGAACTTACGAAATTTCGTTTTCGTCATTTTCGTCCTCGCTATCTCCCGCATCCTCTTCGTCATCCGAAAAGGTAATGGTATTCAAAATGCTTGCAATACGAGCACCGTGCTCGATCGACTCGTCAAGGAAAAAGCTGAACTCCGGTGTTACGCGCAAATTGAGCGATTGCGCGATCCTTCTTCGGATATATCCCGAAGCTGCCCGAAGACCCTTGGCAACCTCCTTTTTGTCTCCACCCAAGACCGAATAATATACCTTGGCATATTTCAAGTCGGGAGTAACCTCGGTTCCCGTAATACAAACCATAGCTCCGCTCACACGCGGATCCTTGATCTCCCTTACAACGATCGAAAGCTCCTTTTGAACCTCGTCGTTGATTCTTCCTCGTCTGTAATTCGCCATATAATCTCGGCAAAAGCCGTTCCTTTCCCATTTTTCGTCATAAAAACACTATGACATTATATTATAGCACAAAAAGATAGATTTTGCAAGAGAAAATATGGATTTTATTCCTCCAGATTCATCTTGGAAACGCGCTTCTTCATTTTGCGAAGATCACCCATCATTTGAAAGGCGTCCGACAACACGTGTACCTTGGATTCCCTATGGTTGATCACCTTGACGGGAAGCTCGAAAAAGCGAGCACCAAGACGCGTGCCTATCATAATGGCTTCAAAATCAAAAGCAAAGCCGTCCACCTCGCAATGCGAGAAAATCTTTTTAGCCAAAGCTCCACGAAACGCCTTACAACCGCACTGCGAGTCCGAAAGCTTGAGCCCCCCCGCCATGGAAAGGAGCTTAATGTAGGCCTTGGATGCCACTTTTCGAATAAACGTATAGCCTTCATAGCCGTCCGCAGAAATATTGCGCGAGCCGATTACGGCATCAACCTCGGGATTTTCCGAAAAAGTGGCTGCCACGCGAGATATGACCTCGGTGCCGTAAGCAAGGTCGGCATCGGTAAACATGACGATGTCGCCCGTAGAGGCAAGAACGGCCTCGCGCACGGCAGCGCCCTTTCCCCTGTTTTTGTCATATCCAACCACGCGAACGTTCGGAAGCGCAAGCGCGCTTACAAGCTCGGCCGAGCGGTCGGTCGAGCCGTCATTGGAAAATAAAATCTCATAGTCCTCAAAATGCTCCTCCATATAGGCCGAGAGCGTTTTTGCGGTAGCCTCGATAATCGAGGCTTCGTTATACATCGGAATACACAGTGAAAATTTCATCGTCTTCTCTTCCCTTATTTTTTCTGATATACGCGAACAAGAACATCCACGCGCGTCGCAAGGTGTTCAAGCCCCCTTACTTTTTCCATATCCTTCTCGCCCGTGCGGTAAAAATAGGGCGTCATATAAAACAGATTGGTAATGGCTTCGTTCCCCTCCAGCACCATTTCATACGAAACCTCTTGCTCGGAAAGAAGCGCCATGCCCTCGGGCATATCCTCACGCTCGGTATTTTCATAGGTTGTATCGTAAATGGCTTCCTTGAGGCCAAGCAAATGCTCCTTGCCCGCACACGCCACGACAAGTACGCCGTCCTTTTTCAATACACGCAAAAACTCCTCGGTGGCACACGGCGCAAAAATGCTGACCACGCCGTCGGCGCACGCATCGACAAGCGGCATGGCGTAAATACCCGCCACGCCAAAGAAGGCATTCTCGCGTCCCTTGGTGCGCTTGGCTGCCGTTTCCACGCCAAACTTGGAAAGATCAAAACCAATGACGCCCTCGGCAACCTCCGCCATGGCCGACGAATAATAGCCTTCGCCGCATCCGGCATCGATCACAAGCCCCGTGGCATATCGTTGCACGGCATCCTGTACTGCCTCACGGATCGGCGCGTAAAATCCACCGTTTAAAAATCCTGTTCTTGCGCGCACGGCCTCCTTGGAGTCACCCGATCGGCTTTGCGCGGGCGGTGCAAAATTGACGTATCCCGAAGATGAGATATCGTAGCAATGTCTTTTTTCGTTCCCCAAACAAATGAGGCTTTTTCCGTTGTTTCCTATTTCAAACGCCGCGCCGCAAACGGGACAACGCAGAGCAGATCTTATGATTTCATTCATAGCTTTCTCCAAAGTCGGTATAACTCTTTACCAGCGAAGCGTGATACACGAGACGTTCATCGGGCTTACCTGCGGCGTTGCTGCAAGTAACGAGCGTAATGAGGTTACTCGGTGTGCCGTATTCCACGGGAAACCTCGACTTCGCAGCACGTTCCTGCACGAAAGCAGAAAAGTCCGCGTCATCGGAAAAGGAATATGCGTAATACGGATCCTCGATATTGGTCAGGCAAATCGAAAGTGACTCGTACACAAATACGCCCTCGTCGCATATATACTCTACCTGTGTGGCACGGAAGGTCTCCTCGGTGAAAAGATCGCGAATGGGATAAAACATCGATTTGTCATTCATATTATGCCCATAAACGATCAGGTTTTGAGCCTTTATGGGAGAAGGATCGACGCAAAAATCCAAAAAGATTGAGCCGCTTCGGTTTTCCTCTCCCGAAATAAGATGCGTCGTATAGTACATATTATCCGTCCATTGAACAACGGGGTAGCTGATAGAAATGGCGGGAATATAGATATATCCGACCACGTTCGGATACTCCTTTTTGAGTGCCAGATAAGATTCCATATGAGAACGTATCCGCTCGGGGATCTCTCCATCCTCCGAGGGCTCGTCCTCCCCCGTCTGCACGTCAAGCGTGATATCACCGTAAAAGGAGTCGGCCTTCGAATAGTCAATCAAAGCCTTAACGAGTAAAACCGCGCACATGACGAACACCGCGGCGCAAACCGCCAAAATTGCATATTGCAGAATAAGCACTCGGGATTTATTCTTCATGCGTCTCCTCCTTTTTTTCCTTTTCGATGGCAAGCTCAAACCAAAACGTACTTCCATGGCCCTTCGCGGACTCCACGCCGTAATGCGCGCGGTGCAGCTCTAATATTCCTTTCACGATGGAAAGGCCAAGGCCCGAACCCACAACAGCACGCTTATGCACCGAGTCAAGTCTGCAATATCTGTCCCAAATGAGACGAATATCATCAGGTGCAATTCCCTCTCCGTTGTCAATCACGGAAATGCGCACCGCGTCGCCGTTTCGCGTTTGCAGAACGCGAACGGTCTTATCCTCACCTGCGTAGTTGACCGCGTTATTGATCAGATTGTAGATCACCTGCAAAATCATCATGCGATCGGCACAAACTGCTATATTTTCTTCGTATGCAAAATCAATGATGTATCCTTCGGCGCGGACGAGGCGATCATAGCGCAACATGATCTCCTTTACCGTTTCGGTAAGATCGAAGTGCTCGTAGGAAGGCTCACGGGCTCCTGCACGAAGCTTGGAAAGATCGAGAAGATCGGTTACAAGATCGCTGAGATACGCCGTCTCGTCGATAAGCACTTGCATATTTTCGGGCGTATTTTCGGTGGGAATATCGCGCATCATTTCGCTATAACCGCGGATCATGGTAAGGGGCGTTCGCAAATCGTGCGAAACATTGGCAATCAGCTCACGCTGAAGACTATCCAACTTGGAAAGTTCCTCGGCGGCATAGTTAAGGCTATCACCAAGCTCGCGTATCTCCCGACATCCGTATCCCTTAAAATCGGCGTCGTAGTGTCCTTCGGCCAAATGCTTTGCCGATCGGTTCATATCTGCCAAGGGGCGCGAAATATTGCGGGACAGGAAAAAGGCAAGCAGACTTGCTCCTACCAAAAGAACGATGCTTATCCAAACGAACTGCGTCTTCAATGTTTTTACAGTTGCGCTGACGGGAGTCAGAACCGAGTTCAGCATCACCATATACTGTGTGCCGTTTTCGGCAGTCACCAAACGGCTGTGAACGATTCCGTACACCTTTTCCTCGCGGTCAAGTACTTCAAAAAGCTTGGTGGTATGCGCGTCCTCCTCGCTCCAGAACTCTCCGATATGATGATCCATCTCCTTGTTTTCGGTATAGCTTCCTTCGCCAAGAAGCGTCTGCCTATAATAATATTTCAGCTCCGCTTCCTTCAGATGATGCACCGTACAGTTGGCCGCCACGTCGGCACTTGCCGCCTCGGTGAAAACGTTTCCTTCGGTCTTTTTAAAAATTCGGATACAGGTATCGTACTCGATCGAGCAGGACTCCACCGCCTCGGCAAGTGAATCGGTATCCAGGCATCGCTCAAGGATCCCCGATATCGTCTCAAGCTCGCGGTATTTGGCGTTTCGGTAAAAGTTGCCGAGCATTTGGATCTGAAAGATCCAGATCACCGCTAACATAAAGGCAGCAAAAGCGATCAGAAGGGCAAGTAGCTTCCATTGCACGCGGATGCCTTTTCTTTTTTTGCTATTTTCTTTTTTCAAAAAAGGCACCTTCCTTTCTGCCGTATGCTACATTCTTTATTCTTCAAATCGGTAGCCGACACCGCGAAGCGTGACTACGCGGTCTGCATATCTTCCAAGGCTTTTTCTTAAAAGCTTGATGTGCGTATCGAGCGTTCTTGCATCGCCGTAAAAATCGTATCCCCAAACCTCGCGGATAAGCTTCTCACGTGTCAGAGCCACGTTTCGATTGGCAAGTAAATAGAAAAACAGATCGTATTCCTTGGGAGACATCTCTACACGCTCACCGTCAATATACACGATCCTTGCCGTAAGGTCGGCGCGCAGATTCCCGCCGTCAATCTCCAAAACCTCGTTTTGCGGCCGCGTGGGAGCCTCGCGCTTCGTCCGCTTCATTACAGCCTCAATACGAAGCATGAGCTCTTTGGGCGAAAAGGGCTTAACCACGTAATCATCAATCCCAAGACTAAAGCCGTTGATCTTATCGTATTCCTCGCCGCGCGCAGAAAGCATGATGATCGGAATTTGCGAGATCTTACGGATCTCACGGCAGGCCGAAAAGCCATCAAGCTCCGGCATCATAATATCCATGATAACGATATCAAAGGATTGGCTTCGGCAAAGATAGACCGCCTGCATTCCGTCACCCGCTTCGGTCACTTGGTGTCCCTCAAACTCGGCATATTTTCGTATCATGCTGCGGATCCTTACCTCGTCGTCTACGATCAAAATGTGATACACGCTTTTCACCCCTTTTTTATAGCTTATTATATCATTATATTATATTTTCATTAAAATTTCAAGGACTTTTGAAAAAGCCGCAGCGAAAAACTGCGGCTTTTTTTATTGCATGGGCGTATACTCACGAATGATAAGCTTCACAGTACGCTCTGTGCCATTGCGGGAGACCACAATCGTAACCACGTCCCCGATCTTATGCCCCGACAAAAGTGCCTGTGCCTCGTTGATATCGTTCGGCTTCTTCCCGTTAATAGAAACGATAATATCGTTTCGCTTAAGCTCTTCAGTATAGCGCGAGGCGGCAATGCAAACGTCGTACTGATAGGAGAAGTATCCTACGCGGCGCACGACAGTCTCAAGCGTAAGACCGCTATCGGGTCTTCCCGTAACGTAACCGTAATTCACAAGATCGTTATAAACCGAAAGAACGGTATTGATCGGAATAGCAAAGCCGATCCCCTCCGCACCCGTTCGGGAGGATTTAGCGTTGACAATACCAATAAGCTCCCCCTTGCGATTGAAAAGCGCACCGCCCGAGTTGCCGGGACTTACGGCAGCATTGTGCTGCAAAAGCACCATTTTTTCATTTTCGATGATAACCTCTCGCTCAAGCGCGCTGATGATACCGTCGGTTACCGTTCCGCCAAGAACGCCAAGCGGATTGCCGATGGCAATAACCTCTTCCCCAACGATCAGCTTGTCACTGTTGCCGACAACGGCCGTTTTCAGCTTCTCGTCGACCGAGATCTTCAAAACGGCAATGTCCGACGGCGCATCACTCGCCACCAAAACGGCGTCATAGGTCTTTCCGTTCGTCAGGCGCACCGTAATATAGGTTGCACCGTCAATCACGTGATTGTTGGTCAATATAATACCGCTTTCGTTCACGATCACACCGCTTCCCGCGCCGCTGTCATAAACCATACCGCTCCAGCTGGTTTCCGAGGTGGTGATCTCCACGACCGAATCGGCAACGAGTGCCGCAACGTCGGCAACACTAAGCCCCTCGTCGCCAATCTCGCCCTTAGTCATAAGCCCCGTGGAGTCCGAAACACGAATCTCGATCTCGTCCTCCGAGCCGAAAAACACCTCTTGATTGGCAGGAAGCCGTGACGGCTCTTCCGTCTCGTCCCCTTGCTCGACCTGTGTATCGGCGGGATCTAACACGGGATTCTGTCCCACGTCTGCCTGCGGGAAAATAATACGCGCGGCAATAAAAATTCCCACGACAAAGATCGTCAAAGACAAAACGACTGCCAAAAGGATCAAGGCAATCGCCTTTCCTACGCCACTTTTCTTTTCCATTTTTTCGCGTCCCGCATTCTCCGACGAATGCGAATAACTGTAGCTATATTCGTGATACCGATCTCCGTTCGGCTTATACTCACGGGAATATACCTCGTATTCGGGTGTGCTTTCGCGCCCGTTCTCATTTCTGTCTTTATCAAAGCGATCGTCGTTCATAAAAATACCGCCCTTCCTATAAATCTGCACTCTCATTGTAAAGCTCAATTGTGATGATTTTTTGACGGTAGAAAAAAAAGGCCTTGAATTTCATCAAACATCATTTTTTTGTAAAAAGCCACTTGTAAAAAAACCAAATGTATGATACAATGATAATATAGTATAATATAATAATATAGTATATTCTACGGAAAGGAGGCAAAACTATGAAGCAAAGAATAAGCGCACTTCTGTTGGAAAACAAGCTCGACTGCTTCGGCTTTTTGCCCCTTGATGCCTGTAAAATAAATCGTCCTTATCTGTTGGAACGCGCCGACATCTCCCATGGAAGTGTTGTCCTTTTCGCCATGCCGTATTATACCCCTGCGTGCGACGAAAAAAGAAATCTGTCCTCCTATGCCGTAAGCCGCGATTATCATCTGTATTTCAAGATGCTTTCCGAGCAACTTTTGTCGATTCTACGCGAGGAATTTCCGCAACACCGCTTTGCCGCCTTTGCCGACCATTCCCCCATCGACGAGCGTACGGCCGCAGCGACCGCAGGGCTCGGTGTGCTTGGCAAAAACGGCCTTCTTATCACCGAAAAATATTCCTCCTACGTTTTTTTGGGAGAGATACTGACCGACGCGACACTTGCGTGCGAGCCGTTGCCCATCCAATCTTGTTTGGAGTGCGGCGCGTGCAAGAGCGCTTGTCCTCTTACCATGGGCGAGTGTGAGGAATGTCTTTCCTCGCTTACACAACGCAAGAGCGCGCTTTCGTCAAGCGAGGAAGAAACTATTTTAAAATACGGCTCGGTTTGGGGCTGCGACCTGTGCCAAGAGGTATGCCCTCACACCAAAAAAGCCAAGCAAGAAGGAACGGTATATACGCCAATCTCCTTTTTTTGCGAGAATTCCCTATCCGTACTTACAAGAAGCACACTTCTTGCTATGGACGATGAAGCGTTCGCTGCCCGCGCATATTCTTGGCGCGGCAAAGAGGTCATTTTGAGAAATCTTGCTCTCTCGGAGAAAAAACATGAGATCTCAAAAGAAATCCAAAATCAACAAAGTGTCACAAAGAAAGACGACGCATAAAACCGCCATTTTTGAGAACACAAACACAACAACGCCCTTTTCCCTTTCGGCACGCGCTCGCACAGATGCACTTCTGAACAAGCGCAACTATTTCTCGTATCTTTCCTCGCTTTTGCAAAAAACACAGTTCTTTCACGTTTGGCGTTATTATACCGGACTTTTACGAAAATTTAAGTTGGTTTCGCTCTTGTTTCGTCTGTATTCCTATCTGTTAGTCCTTTTGCAGTTCGGAACCGCCTTTTTCGTAATCGTGCTTGGCATCCTGCTCCTTTTGCCACTTCTCGTTTTGAGCGTGGGAAGCGTGATCTTTTCTGCCTTGCTGCTGTACCGACGGGAAAACAAACGCTTGGCTTCTCTTTTGAAAGAGAAACGGGTGACCGTCTTTTTTCCGACGCGCGACGGCGAATTGGAGCGCGGAGAATTTTGGAAAGTCCATATCCAAGAGCTTTCCGAGCGAGAAGACAACGCCGTTCTCATTGTGTCCCCCTTTTTTTGGTCGGGGAAAGGCATGACAAGCAACCGCTTTTATCTTCTTTTGCGACAGGAAAAGGAGAATGTGTATCTTTTACGAAAGCACTATTATTTCTCGCTTAGGCGATCCATTCTTGACAAAATGCGCAATTCACTTGCGCTGATCTATTAGGAGGAGTTATGTTACATTTGATTTACGGTCTTTCGGGCACCGGAAAGACCTCGTACCTGGTCGAAAAGATCAAGGAAGACGTCAAAATGGGCAAAAAAGCCTTTTTGATCGTCCCCGAGCAACAAACCGTCGAGATCGAGCGCATTATGGCCTCGATCCTTCCTCCCGCCTCACAGCTTTCCTTTGAGGTGGTCAATTTCACGCGCCTTGCCAACAAGCTCTTCCGCATTTACGGCGGCCTCTCCTATCACTATATGAGCGCGGGCCTCAAGGAGCTTTTTGTTTGGCATACGCTGAAAACAATGGCTCCCTTTTTGAAGGAATACGACGGCAAAAAAGCAACCGACGAATCCCTCCCCTCCGCCATTCTTGCGGCGATCGGTGAGCTGAAGGCTTACGACGTCTCGCCCGTAAAATTGGAAAGCGTGGCAAAGGCAATTCCCGAAGGAAAGGCGCTGAAAAACAAACTGACCGATCTATCCCTTATCTACTCGGCATACGAAGGTATGGTAAAGGAATCCTACGACGATAGCAGCGATGATCTCGGAAAGCTTGCCGATCTTTTGGAAACGAAAAATTATTTTGCAGGCCACAACGTTTATATTGACTCCTTTATCGACTTCACCGCACAGGAATACCGCATCTTAAAATGTCTGCTTGCACAGGCGGATGAATTGTTTGTTACACTGCTTGCCGACCGTCCCGACGCCAAGGACGTCTTTTTGTCAAGCGTATCCGAAACCGCGTGCCGTTTGCGTTCACTTGCGGGGGAGAACGCCGAGGTCACGATTCTTAAAGATTTTCGCCGCTTTACCTCGCCCGAGCTTTCTGCGGTCGCACGCGATCTTTGGCATTTTCACGTCAAGGGCGAGCCCGCGGAAGAAAAGACAGAAAACCGCGCACTATCTCTCGTACATTGCCGCGACGCATACGGCGAGGCGAAGGCCGCCGCCGCCGAGATCCTTTCACTCGTGCAGGATCACGGCTACCGCTTCCGCGAGATCGCCGTCATTGCACGAAACGCCGAGAATTATCGCGGCGTTCTCAATACCGAGCTTGAAAAGGCGGGCATTCCCTTCTTTATGTCGGACAAGACCGATATTGCCACAAAGCCGCTCATCGCTATGATATTCTCGGCCTTGGCAATCAAACAGAAAAACTACCGCGCCTCCGACGTGATCACCTACATAAAAACGGGGCTTTCGGGCTTTACGCCTTATGAAATGGATATTTTGGAAACCTACACGTCCACATGGCGCATTCACGGCAAGCAATTTACCGACGGGGATTGGGAAATGAACCCAGACGGATATTCCGAGGGCGTCTCCGCACGCGGCAAAGCCATTTTGGAGACCGCCAATTCGGTACGCGGGCGGCTGGTAGACTCGCTGTCTCCCTTCTTTGCCGCGCTTGACGAGGCAACAACGCTCTCCGATTTTTGCAACGCGCTCTATCGCTTCCTCAAAAATTCCTCGGTGGCCGAGCGTCTTGCCTCGTATGCGAGCCGCGCACTTGCAGACGGTGACAAAAAAGAGGCCGCAGAAACCGCAAGTGTTTTCAAAACCGTCTTCGGCGTGCTGACCGACATGGTAGCGGCGCTTGGTGACGAGGAAATGGAGCTTGACGATTTCGTTTCGGCCCTTCGCATCGTCCTTGGAAAAACCGAGCTTGGCACCATTCCTAC
>JAZTWS010000143.1:0-8908 GCA_045636005.1 Eubacteriales bacterium
GCGCCTGCCTTTACGAGTTTGCTTCGCAACCTCGAAAAAGGTGGACGAAAACTTTCCTCGCGTGTCTCTGCGCAACACACCGATAAATCAAAATTTGAAAAACATCTTGATTTATTGTAAATTTCAAGTTATAATATAAGATAGATAATTGTCGGATTCCGCAGAGGAGGAGAAAAAATATGATGGACAGAGTTTCCAAGGAGAATTATTACCTTGACATTGCGCAGACGGTGGCCGAGCGAAGCACGTGTCTCAGACGCAAGTTCGGCTCGATCATCGTTAAGAACGACGTCATCGTGTCCACGGGCTACAACGGCGCACCGCGTGGCCGAAAGAACTGCAGCGATCTTGGGGAATGCTTCCGCGAGAAGCTGGGCATTCCGCGCGGCGAGCGTTACGAGCTTTGCCGATCGGTGCATTCCGAGCAGAACGCCATCATTGCCGCGCCGCGCGATCAGATGCTCGGCTCCACGCTTTATATGGTCTGCGTCTCGCCCGAGGACGGCTCGGTGCAGGGCGGCACGAACAACTGCATGATGTGCAAGCGCGTGATTCTGAACGCGGGCATTGAAAAGGTGGTCATTCGTGACGACAAGGAAAATTTCCGCGTCATAAACGTGGCCGATTGGATCGAGGACGACGACTCGCTCAGCGGAAAATTCGGTTATTAAGCATGAAAATCGCAGAAAAAACGGTGGTAGAAATGCGGGAAGAGGCGACGGAGGGACTTGCGGTCTGCTTCGTCTGTACGGGCAACACCTGCCGCTCGCCCATGGCGGCGGCCATCCTTAACGACCTCTCGCGCGTGCCGCCCGTCTGCTCAATGTGCGACATTGAGCGGCTTTTGAATGCCAAGCGCATTCGCGCCACGTCGGCGGGGCTTTTTGCCACGGGCGCGCCCATTGCCGCAAATGCGGTGGGGGCCTTAGAGCGTGCGGGTATTCGCTCGCTTCCCGACAACGATTACCGCGCGCATATTTCAAGGACGCTTGACGCCGAGCCGGTGGAAAAATGCGACCTCATCGTGGGCTTGACGAGTGCGCACGCCCTGCAGCTTTTGGCCGCCTTTCCCGAGCACGCGGCCAAGATCACCTCGATGCCCGAGGATATTCCCGACCCGTATGGGCTGGACGGCGCGGCCTACGATGCCTGCCTCCATGCCATCGAGCGCGGCGTTCGCGCCATGTTTTTTGCGGAGGACGAGCATGAAAACGGCACTACTTGAGGCGGCGCATCTTGCGGCCGTTCATGAGCTGGAGCGGCTTTGCTTCTCGAACCCTTGGAGCGAGGATGCGCTCTCGCACCTCTTAAAAGAGGGCAATTTCGGCGCGGTCGCGCTTGTGGGCGACACCGTGGCGGCCTATGTAGGCCTCGTGGTGGCACTTGACGAGGGCGAGATTACCAACGTGGCCACGCACCCCGATCACCGTCGGTGCGGCTACGCACGCGAGGTGCTTCTGTTTCTGCTCGACGAGGCGGCGCGGCGCGGTCTTTCGCGCGTGACGCTGGAGGTGAGAGACTCCAATCACGCGGCGCGCGCTCTCTATGCGTCGCTTGGCTTTGCCCCCTGCGGTAAACGAAAAAATTTCTATAGCCATCCCCGCGAGGATGCGCTGATTTTGGAAAAGATGTTATGAGAGGAACGGTTAGGGAACTTTTTGAAAAAAGTTCCCTAAAACCCTCAAAAACTTTTCTGAAAATTTTTACTACAAAGGTTGCACAAATTTTATTGTAAAAGCTTTCCGAGTCATTTTGGTTCTTCTCGCTAAAGCGAGAAGAACGTATACGCCGCGAGCCACGCGGCTCAAAATGACGTGAAGTTTCCGCGTACCCATGCAAGAAAAGTTTTGATCAAACTTTTTCAAAAGTTTGTGGGGTGTGGGGCAAAGCCCCACATAAACACACCGACAAATCAAAATTTGAAACATCATTATTTTATGAAAGGTCAGTTATGTATATTTTAGGAATGGAAAGCTCGTGTGACGAGACGTCGGCGGCGGTTGTGGAAATGACGGCGGACGGCGGGCGCAGAATTTGCTCGAACATTGTCGCGTCACAGATCGAAACGCACCGCCTGTACGGTGGCGTGGTGCCGGAGATTGCAAGCCGCGCGCACATTGAAGCGGTGTCGGGCATTGCTTACGAGGCTTTAGAAACGGCGGGCATCACCGTGAACGATCTCGGCCTTGTGGCCGTCACCTCGCATCCGGGGCTTATCGGCGCGCTGCTTGTCGGCGTGAATTTTGCCAAATCCTTGGCCTTTGCGAATGGCATACCGCTTGTGGGAGTCAATCACGTCAAGGGACACGTGGCGGCGGCGTATCTTTCGCACGCCGAGCTCACGCCCCCTTTTTTGGCCGTTGTGGTATCGGGCGGACACACCTCGATCTACCGCGTGAACGACTACAACGACTTTTCGGAGATCGGCGCCACGCGTGACGACGCGGCGGGCGAGGCCTTTGACAAGATCGGCCGTGTGACCGGTCTTCCGTACCCTGCGGGCGCGGCCATGGATAAGCTCGCGTGCGAGGGGCGTGCGGGAAGCGTTTCGCTTCCGTCGCCCGCGCTTACGGGCGACACGTTGGACTTCTCGTTCAGCGGCATCAAGACGGCGGCACTCAACTACATCAACGGGCTCAATCAGAAGGGCGAGGAGATCCCGCGCGCCGACTTGGCGGCCTCCTACACCGAGCGGATCGTCTCGGCCGTAGCCGCGAAGGCCGAAAAGGCGCTTGCGGACACAGGACTTACGAAGCTTGTGCTTGCGGGCGGTGTGGCCGCCAACTCGCACCTGCGCCGCGCGCTTGCTACGACCTGCGAAAAGCAGGGGGCCACGCTCTTTACGCCCCCCATCTCGCTTTGCGGCGACAACGCCGCCATGATCGCGGCGGCGGGCTACTATGAGTATCTGGACGGCAACCTGGCCGACACCTCGCTCAACGCCAGCGCGTGCGATTGAGGTTTTCCACAATCCGAAAGTTTTCCACAACCTTGTGGATAAACCTTGTGGAAAACTTGCACTTTTGAACGCGCATAGCCCAAAAAACCACAGAATTCGACACACAATATGCAAAATGTTGTGATTTTGGAAAAAATTGTATCAAGAAAGGACCCGATCATGAAATATACGCCCAAAAAGACCCCTTCCCCAAAGACGGTCGTTTCGCCGTCGGTCATCAAGCGCCTGCCGCGCTATTTCCGCTATCTGCGGATCCTCATGCGTGAGGGAAAATCGCGCGTGAGCTCCGGTGAGCTTGCCGAGCGCATGAACGTGACGGCCTCGCAGATCCGCCAGGACCTCAACTGCTTTGGCGGCTTCGGTCAGCAGGGCTACGGTTATAACGTCACCTACCTTTACGCCAAGATCTGCGAGCTTTTGGGCGTGGGAGCCGGCTTGTCTGCCATCATCATCGGCGCGGGCAATCTCGGCCGCGCGATTGTGAGAAGCTCGATGTTTGAGAAGCGCGGCGTTGACGTGGTGGGTATCTTCGACATCAATCCGCTCTTCGTCGGACAGGACGTGGGCGGCGTGAAGGTCTATCCGATGCGCGAGCTGAAGGAGTTTTGCGAGGCGAACAAGGTCGATCTTGCGGTGCTTACGCTTCCGAAGGAGGGGGGCGCCGAAACTGCGGCCGAAATTTTGGAGTGCGGCGTGAAGGGCTTTTGGAATTTCACGGGACAGGAGCTGTCGCTGGGTGACACCGCCGTGGTGGAAAACGTACATCTTGGCGACTCCCTCATGACCCTTTGCTACCGCATCTGCTCGGAGGAGGAAAAGCATGGCAAATAAATTGAAATACGGGGAGCGCCCCTTCGTTTTGCCCACAATTGCCGAGAATGATATTCTTGCGTCCGACGGGCTTTCGCTCCGTTTGCTTTTGCTTTTTGCAAGCGACAAAAGGCACTTGGACGCCACGAACGAGGAGCTGGCGGAAATGCTCCGCGTAAAGCCGCAACGGATCGCACAAGCCCTTTGGGAGCTGGAGGGCTGCGGCGTGCTTGCGTTAGGCGAGACGCCTGCAACGACGGCACCCGCGGTGCGCGAGGACGCAAAAAAGGCCGAGCCGAAGGCGCGCGTCAGTGAGCTTCCGTCCTATACCGATGCCGAATTCGCGACGCTGCTCGAAAAGCGGCGCGAGCTTGGCGATCTCATCACCGAGGCGCAGAATACGCTCGGGAAGATCTTCAGCGTGAACGAGACCAAGATCCTCGTGAGCATTGCCGAGGAATTTCGGTTTGACGAGGAATTTTTGCTCGTGCTTCTTGACTTTTGCCGCCGCAACGACCGCAAGAGCATGCGCTACATAGAAAAGCTTGCCACCTCGCTTTACGACGAGGGCATTCGTACCACCGAGGCTCTGACCGAGCATCTGCATCGCCGCGAGGCGCGCGAGAGCGTGCAAGAGCGCGTGCGCAGTATTTTCGGCATCGGCTCGCGTGCGCTGACAAGCAAGGAAAAAGAGTTTATTATCAAGTGGGCCGAGACTTACGGCTTCGCCTTCCCCATGATCGAGAAGGCCTACGAGATCACGGTGAATGCCACCTCCAAGCCCTCTCTAAGCTACGCCAATCGCATTCTTGAGGGCTGGTACACCGAGGGACTGAAAACGCCCGAGGAGGTCGACGCGGCTCGCACCCAAAAGAACGGCGAGAAGCCGTCGGGCATGAGCTTTGACGTGGACGAGTTCTTCAAGGCCGCCCTCGAGAGAAGCTACCGCGAGGATAAGAAATAAATTTTTGATTTTACGAGTTCGCTTCGCGACCTCGGTTAACAAATTGGTTTTGCGGCTAAACACCGCAAATTTGCTGACGCAAACCCCAATTTGTTACGTCAAAGCGTAGCCATGAAGTCACAGATAAACTTCAATTTGCCAACATGACAGAAAAAGCAAGGAGCTTTATTTATGGGATACAACAAGCAAAATTTTAAGCGGATCCGTGAGGAATTTGCGGCCAAGCATTTCGTGGCGGAGGACGCCGCCGAGGCGCGTCGCGCCGAGCTTCACATGGTACTTCCGCGCGTGGCCGAGATCGACCGCGCGCTCGGTCAAACGGGCGTGCGCATTATGAGTGCGGGTCTTCTGCCCACGGCAGAGCGCGAGGCCGAGATCGAGCGGCTTCACCGCGAGACCGACACATTGAACGCCGAGCGCGAGAGACTTCTCGTGGCGGCAGGCTTTCCCGCCGACTACTCGGACGTAAAGTACGAGTGCGAGAAGTGCGCCGATTCGGGCTATATCGGCATCAAAATGTGCGAATGTATGCGAAACGCCTTGGTGCTTGCGGGCTTTGAGTCCTCGGGCATCGCGCGTCTCCTTGAAAAACAGACCTTCGAGAGCTTTTCGCTTGACTACTATAAAAACGACGCGCGCGCGTACGCCAATATGGAGCGCGTTTTCGGACTCATGCGCGCGTACGCCGCCGATTTTGACCCCGCCACCTCGCCAAGCCTTGCGCTTTTCGGCAATACGGGACTTGGTAAGACGCATCTGTCGAGCGCCGTGGCGCGCGAGGTGCTGAAAAAGGGCTATGACGTCTTGTACGTCACCGCGCTTGACCTCATCGGCGATTTTGAGACCGAGCAGTTCGGCTCGCGCAACACCGCGCGCGGCGAGCTTACCGACAAGTACTTCGAGTGCGATCTTCTGATCGTCGATGACCTCGGCACCGAGGTCTCCAATCAGTTTACTGTGTCGGTCATCTACAACCTCTTCAACATTCGTATCAACCGCAAGGCTCCCACAATCGTCAGCACCAACCTCGGTCAAAAGGAGCTGCTTGCCAAATACAACGACCGCATCACCAGCCGCCTCTTCGGTGAATTCCGTCCGCTCCTCTTTCTCGGCTCGGACGTCAGAATGCAAAAGGTGAAGGGATAGGAACGGATGTGGGGCGGCGCCCCGCATCGTCCTCTCTCCGACAAACATCAAATGAACAACCATTCGAAAGGATATAGGAAACATGGAACAGAGAACCGACGTTGTAATCGTAGGCGCGGGCCCTGCAGGCATCTTTACCGCGCTTGAAATGCTGCGCGGCGGCAGCAAAAAGAACATTGTGATCGTGGAAAAGGGACAGTCGATCGAAAAGCGAAGCTGCCCCAAGCACAAGACGCAAAAGTGCGTAAATTGCAAGCCCTATTGCCACATTACCACGGGCTTTTCGGGCGCGGGTGCCTTCTCGGACGGCAAGCTTTCGCTTTCCAGCGAGGTAGGCGGCGACCTGCCGCGTCTCGTGGGCGACGCGCTTGTGCAGGACACCATCGACTATACCGATAAAATTTACCTTGAATTCGGTGCCGACGAGCACATTGAGGGGCTTGAAAACACCGAGGAGGTCAAGGAGATCCGCAAGCGCGCCATTCGCGCGGGACTGAAGCTTGTGGACTGTCCCATTCGTCACCTCGGTACCGAAAAGGCGCAAAGCCTTTATCTCGCCATCGAAAAATATTTGCAGAAGAACGGCGTGGAGATCCTTTTCGGCTACGAATGTACCAACCTTATTTTGCAGGGCGCGGAATGTCACGGTGTGGTCATTTCGAACGGCAAAGAGGAGCGCACCGTGATGGCCGACCATACCGTGATCGCCACGGGGCGCCGCGGTGCCGATTGGCTGGAGAAGATCTGCGCCGAGCATAGCATCGCGCATCAGCCCGGCACGGTGGACATCGGCGTGCGCGTCGAGGTGCGAAACGAGGTCATGGAGACGGTCAACCGCGTGCTTTACGAGTCCAAGCTCGTGGGCTATCCGAAGCCCTTTAAGAACAAGGTGCGCACCTTCTGTCAGAATCCCGGCGGCTTTGTAAGCCAGGAGAACTACGACAACGATCTCGCCGTGGTCAACGGCCACTCCTACAAGGAGCTGAAATCCAACAATACAAACGTCGCCATTCTTTGCTCGCACAATTTCTCCGAGCCCTTCAATCAGCCCATTGCCTACGCGCAAAAGGTGGGCGAGCTTACCAATATGCTGGGCGCGGGACACATTATGGTGCAACGCTTTGGTGACATTCTCGACGGCAAACGCACCTGGCAGAAGGAGCTGGAGCAGTCCAACGTGCGCCCCACGCTGCCCGACGCGGTGGCAGGTGACATCACGGCGGCCATGCCTTACCGCGCGATGACCAACATCATCGGCTTCATTCAGGCGGTGGACGAGGTGGTGCCGGGCTTTGCCTCGACCGAAACACTGCTCTATTCGCCCGAGCTGAAATTCTACAGCAACCGCGTGAAGATGGATACCGATTTTAACACCAACGTCAAGGGCCTGCATTGTCTTGGCGACTCAAGCGGCTGGACGCGCGGACTTATGATGGCGTCGGTCATGGGCGTCCTCATGGGACGGAAGCTGATATAAGCACCGAAAGGATAGTAAAAAGCCGATATGGAAATCCATATCGGCTTTTTATGTGGCAACGATCGAGGGTTGCATATATTCGTATGCTTGCAAAATTATTATATCATACATTCGTATGATCTGCCAAGGCATATGTTCGTATGCGTGGTATAATTGTATATACGCACGATTCGAGTCGTTTTTTAAAGGAAAAAGGAGAGAAAGTATATGCATTATTACCAAAGGCTTCGAGATCTTAGAGAAGACGCCGATAAAACGCAAGCGGATATCGCGGACATCCTCGGCATCTCGCGGACATCCTCGGCATCTCGCGGCAGCATTATTCCTTGTACGAACGCGGCGACCGCGAGCTTCCGATGCATCATTTCGTCACGCTGGCAAGATACTATGACGTTTCTTTGGATTATCTCGCCGGTTTGCTCGACAAACCCAGAAAATTATACGAAAGTAAATAGCGAGAGCCGTGGCGTGACCGAGCCGCAGCGAGATAAGGACCGCGTTAGCGGTGGAAGGAGCCTGCGCGACTTCATTGTACTTGCAGACTTTATTCGTTGCGCGGGCTCCTTCAGTCTCGCATTCGCTCGACAGCTCCCTCCCGGAGGGAGCCTTTCGTACAATCCCGTTCGTTTAAGCGCAGCCATTTAAACACACCGATAAATCAAAATTGAAAGAGGTATGTTTCGAAAAAAATCGGGAAAAAGAGGTGTGGTTTTGTCGAAACTTGTCGAAAGGGAGCAGTTTTGGTCATAATTTGTAGGAAAATATTTCCAAAAAAGTTCGAAAAAAGTCTTGACAGGAAATATATGGAAGTGTTATAATAGAAATGTCAAAAATAAGTCGAAAACAGAGTGAAAAGCAAGCATTCTGTCAGCAAAAAACGGAGGAAAGACATGAAATCAACAGGTGTAGTAAGAAAAATGGATGACCTTGGAAGAATCGTTCTTCCCATTGAGATCCGCAAGATGATGGATATTGGAGAAAAAGACGCGGTGGAGATCTTTACCGACGGTGACAAGATCATTCTTCGCAAGTATCAGCCCGCGTGCATCTTCTGCGGCGACGCGGAGGACGTGGTGCTTTTTGAGGGGAAAAAGGTATGTGCCGCTTGCATCAAAAAGATGCAGCAGCTTGCTCTGTAAACATGACTTTTTTGGAGCCGAGGCGTCGCCTCGGCTCCTTTTGTACAAATTGAAGTTTATCGGTGTGTTTAAAAAGCAAAAGTTATAAAGCATTTGCAGATTTTGATCGTTGCGCGGGCTCCTTCCACCGCTAACGCGGTCCTTATCTCGCTGCGGCTCGGTCACGCCACGGCTCGGGCTGCCATTTAGGCAGTCATTCACTACCGTGGCGCCGCTTCGCTACCCTCTCGGAGGGAGGCTATGTCGCGCCATTCTTCATAAAAGCGCAGACACCTTGCAAACAAAGGTGATTGGAGCATTTTATGGCTACAATTAAGACGGGATTTTTCGTTAGCCTCCCTCCGGGAGGGAGGTGCCGAGCGGATGCGAGGCGGAAGGAGCCCGCGCGACGCTTCAAAGCTGCTTACACAAAA
>JAZTWS010000144.1:0-4260 GCA_045636005.1 Eubacteriales bacterium
TATGTTTGTTAAAAACGGTGTTGTTATGATAAATCCCGGTGTTCCCCACGGTCATTCAGAACCTGTTGGTCTGAAACTCGGCAGCTTCCCCGGAAACGCACTGGAAAGAGGCTCTTACTTCTTTGATGAAGCAACCGGCACAGTAAGACCGGCAACCATAGAAGACCTTGAGGAAGATGATACAAAGTCATATGTTCTTCGCATGCGTTATGCGGTTGTTGAAGATCTTATTGTAATTAAACATAAAGAACCCATTCAGGGTGAGTGGTTCGGTTGGTCGGAAACGAAATAAATAGGAGTATGTAGGGGTGTTTGAAAAGCAAATTTGCACTAGAGCGAGAGCCTTCTCCTTGGAGGAGAAGGGGGACCGCGTGAGCGGTGGATGAGGTTAGCAAACGAAAGCTTTTTATGAAGACAACATCTCAATAAACTTCAATTTCAAATACAACCAAGGAGGGAAAAACATGGAAAAGCGCGATCTGCCGATTGCGGTATTGGATTCGGGCGTAGGCGGTATCAGCGTCCTCGCCGAGCTTGTGCGCCTCATGCCGCACGAGGATTTTCTCTACTTTGGCGACTCGAAGAACGCCCCCTATGGCGAAAAGACGCCCGAGGAGGTTCTGAATATCACGCGCGAGAACTTGAAAATGCTGCTTGCGCGTGGCATCAAGGCTCTTGTGCTTGCCTGCAACACGGCCACGGGCGCGGCGGCGCGGGTTTTGCGCGCCGAGTTTCCCGACCTCATTCTCGTGGGCATCGAGCCGGCACTCAAGCCCGCGTCGCTCCTTGGCGACCGCCCGCGCGTGCTGGTCATGGCCACGCCGCTGACCTTGAAGCAGGAAAAATTCTGCACGCTGATGGCGCGCTTCTGCGACAACGCCGAGATCCTTCCCCTGGCCTGTTCGGGCCTTGTGGAGTTGATCGAGGCAGGCGAGACGAGCGGCGAGGAGCTTGAAAATTACCTAAAAACGCTCTTTTCTCCCCACCAAGACACAAAAATCGACGCCGTGGTGCTCGGTTGCACCCACTATCCGCACGTCAAGGCCGCGATTGCCAAGGTCTTGCCCGCAGGGGTCAAGATCCTCGACGGCAGCGAGGGGACGGCGCGCGAGACGCGTCGACGCCTCATGGAAATGGGGCTGCTGAAGGAGGAGGGCGAGGGACGCGTGACCATCGAAAATTCGTCAGGCGACGAGCGTCTGCTCGCGCTTTCGCGGCGGTTGCTGGAAAGATGACAAAAACACATACATTTGATCAAATCCCCATGGAAAAACACGAACAAAAGGAGTACAATATTGATGAGAAGTTCAACCTACAATACGAGCGGCCGTATGCGGCTGACCGACTTCCTTGCGCGAAACGTACATAAGCAGTATAGCGTGCAGGCACTCCACGCGGCGCTGGCGAAGGAGGGGATCGCGATCGGCAAAAGCTCGCTTTACCGCCAGCTTGAGCGGCTGTGCGAGGAGGGCGTGGTGCGGAAATTCCGCGACGCCGAGAAAAACATCTCCTTTTTTCAATATATCGGAAGCGACGAGGACTGCGCCAAGCATCTGCACCTCAAATGTCGCACCTGCGGCAAGCTGATCCACCTGCATTGCGACGCGGCGGGCGAGCTTGTGGCGCACATCGCGGCCGAGCACGGCTTTGCGATCGACAGTAAAAAATCGGTTCTTTACGGATTGTGCCGAGAATGCGGAGGACAGAAAAATGGCTGAAAACACAAGAATTCCCAAGCGCGTGGCCGCGATCCACGACCTTTCCTGCTTCGGTAGGTGCGCGCTCACGGTCATCCTTCCCACGCTTTCGGCGCTCGGCGCACAGGTTGTGCCCGTTCCCACCGCGCTTCTCTCCAGCCACACGGGCGGCTTTACCGACCTTTATTTCCACGACCTCTCGGACGATATGGACAAGATCGCGGCACATTTTGACCGCCTGTCCTTGACCTTTGACGCCATCTACAGCGGCTTTCTCGGAAGTGAGGAGCAGATTGAGAAGGTGGAGAGGCTCATCGACCGCTTCGGCGGCGAGGGCGTTCCCGTGCTCGTCGACCCCGTGATGGGCGACGACGGCGAGCTCTATTCGACCTACACAAAGGAGCTTGCCGAGGGCATGAAGCGGCTTTGTCACAAGGCCGATATTCTGACGCCCAATCACACCGAGGCCTGTATTCTGACGGGAATTCCCTACGAAAGCACGGCCGACATGAGCCCGGAGGAAGTGATGGAGCTTGGCAAACGCTTGCTTGCGGCACTGGGCGCTTACGGCGCAAAGCAGGTTGTGATCACGGGGCTTCCGTGCGGCGACGACCTCTTTATTTTCGGCAACTCCGAGGAGGGCGGCTTCTGCCACCGCGAGCCGCTTTTGCATGTCGGCTATCCCGGCACGGGCGACCTTTTTGCCTCGGTGCTTTTGGGGCTTTTGCTTGACGGCAACGGCTTCGAGCCCGCCGTTCAGGGCGCGGCCGAGATCACCACGATCGCCATCGAAAAAACACTCGCGGCAGGCACCCCCGTCCGCGACGGCGTGGTGCTTGAGCACTGTATGTACGAAATGTTCGCACTCAAAACCAATTTGAAGAGATTTCAATATAGAAGATAAATTGAAATTTGTAGGGGAGAGGACGATGTGGGGTGCTTTTTGAAAAAAGCACCCCACACCCCTCAAAAACTTTTCTAAAAAATTTTACTAAAAAGTTTGCAAAAGCAATATTGTAAGAGTTTTCCGAGTCATTTTGGTTCTTCGCACCTTGTGCGAAGAACATTTATGCCGCGAGCCACGCGGCAGACAAAGAGAGCTCGCTCTCTTTTCTGCGCGTGTGCTATACGCGGCTCAAAATGACGTGAAGTTTCCGCGCGCCCATGCAAGAAAAGTTTTCGCCCCTCCTTTTTCAAAAGGAGGGCGGGTTCCAAGGGCAGAGCCCTTGGCGTCTCCCCTACAAATCAAAATTTGAAGTATCTTTCTATACATAATTTATTATATCACAACGCATCTTTTTTGTAAAGAGCGAGTTTGTCGCAGTTTTTTTCAAAAACCTCTTGATTTTTGGAAAAAGATGTGATAAAATAGTAAAGTCAATTTGCCGGAATGATGGAATTGGCAGACGTGCGGGACTCAAAATCCCGTGGTAGCGATACCGTGCGGGTTCGACCCCCGCTTCCGGCACCAGAAAAAAGACCAACTCGTACGAGTTGGTCTTTTTTGGTGAAATAATTTCACAAAAGCTCAATAAACAACCAATACATCAAGGGAATGGTCGCCACGCAAAGCGTGTGTGAGATGGACGCCATGGACGCACCGGTCTTGACGTCGCCTCCGTAAGTCTCGGGATACACGATGGTATTAAGCCCAAGCGGGCCACCGATGCACACGAGCGCCAGCGCCATGATCTCCTTGGAGGTGCCGATCCAATGAAGCACCGTCAAAACCACCGCGGGAATGGCAATGAGGCGCAAAAACGTTGCCGCGTAAACCTTTTTGTTAAGCAAGATCTCCTTTAAGGGATAGCCCGCGATAACGAAGCCTGCCAAAAGCATAGCCACGGGGCCTTGGCACTTTCCGGCGTCGGCAAAGGCGGTCATCAAAAACGTCGGCACGTATTCTCCCAAATTCAAAAGTCCGACCGTCATACCGATCGCAAGTGAGATCATAGGCGGAGCCAAAAAGCTCCTTTTGATGTTTTGGCCAAGTCCCGAATTCTTTTCCTTGGGTATGAGCAGATAAAGCCCGTAGCTGCTGCAAAGAATACCCACAACAAAGCAAAGCAGCTGATACTTGAAATACATCTCGCCCTCGAACAAAAAAACACCCACGAAGCCATAGTTGGCAAAGATCAAGCCGTACCGATAAATGCTTCGCTGATAGGCAAGCTCGGGCGTGTCGGCGCGCCGAACAAACAGCCTTGAGAGCGGCACGGCAAGCAAAACGCCAAATGCAATGATAACGGCGCCGTAAAGGATCAGCGAAGAGCCTTGACGGAAATTTTCCACCGTACAGAAACGGATCTGGCTTGAAAGTGTCAGTGCGGGCACAAACACGTAAGTCTCAAGCCGCGCCATAGTCACACCCGACTTTTCGGGCAAAATTTTAGCTTTTCTCAGAAGATATCCAATCAAAATAAAAGCAAACATCGTGAGCATTTGCTTCAAGGTCGTTTCAAACATGTTCCGTCTCCTTCAAACGCGGTTTTCTTAAAAGGCCTCGATCAGTAACCAATACATCAGCGGAATGGCCGCCACGCAGAGCGTGTGCGAGATGGAC
>JAZTWS010000145.1:0-2717 GCA_045636005.1 Eubacteriales bacterium
TTTTGTGTAAGCAGCTTTGAAGCGTCGCGCGGGCTCCTTCCGCCTCGCATCCGCTCGGCACCTCCCTCCCGGAGGGAGGCTAACGAAAAATCCCGTCTTAATTGTAGCCATAAAATGCTCCAATCACCTTTGTTTGCAAGGCGTGTGCGCTTTTATGAAGAATGGCGCGACATAGCCTCCCTCCGGGAGGGAGCTGGCGCCGTAAGGCGACGGAAGGAGCCCGCGCAACGCTCAAAATCTGCAAACGCTTTATGGTTTTTGCTTTTCAAACAGACCGATAAACTTCAATTTATCGTTCTTCCCGTTTTACAACAATATCGGTCGCCTTCACGATGCAGTCGGCGGGATAGACGCCGCGCAGCGAGGTGAGGGGGTAGACCGAGGTGCGCTTACCGATGACGGTACCGGGATTGATGACCGTACCGCATCCGACGTCTGCGCCGTCGGCAAGAATGCCGCCGATCTTGCGGAGTCCGGTCTCGATCGCGCGCTCGCCGTGAATGACCACGGGTCTTTTGTCGCTCTTTAAGTTAGAACAGACCGTACCCGCCCCCATATGCGCCCCGTTGCCGAGCACCGAGTCGCCCACATAATTATAATGCGGCGTTTGCACTTTGTCAAGTAAAATACAGTTTTTAAATTCACAGGAATTTCCCAGCACGCACCCCTCGCCCGTAATGACCGCACCGCGAATATACGCGCCGGGGCGAATTTCGGTGCCGTGACCGAGGATAGCGGGCGGCTCGATGACGGCGCTTTCGGCGATCTTCACGTCGCGGCCGACAAGCACGCCCTCCTTCAGAAGCGTAAAGCCCTCAAGTCCCTGCTCGATGAGCGAAAAAATATAGTCCTTAATATGCGGAAGCATCTCCCACGGATATTCATAGGCGTCAAAAAGTGCCTTAAGATACGGCGTTTGGCAGTCGTAAAGCTCCTTTGTTTTCACATGCTTATCCAAGGGTATGCCCCCCTTCCGCGATGGCCTTTGCAATATGCTCGGCATACGAGGTGCATTTTTCCTCGCTCTCGCTCTCGATCATGATGCGAATGAGCGGCTCGGTGCCACTCTTACGGAGAAGCGCGCGGCCCTTCCCATCAATCCACGCCTCCACCTCGGCAAGCGCGGCCTGCACGCCCGCGTCGGCAAGCACCGCCGCCTTGTCCTTAACGCGCAGGTTTTTCGTGTACTGCGGATAAAGCTTCAAGGGCTCCACAAGGCTTGATAGCGAAAGCTTGGAGTCGCAAACCTCCTCCGCGATCATGATGGCGGTGAGAAGACCGTCACCCGTTGTCGCGTATTTCTTCAAAATGATATGGCCCGACTGCTCGCCGCCAAGGCTAAAATCGTTCTTTTGCATACATTCCCAAACGAAGCGGTCACCCACCGTCGTATGCTCGCACGAAATGCCGCAGTCGGCAAGTGCCCTGTCAAGTCCGCTATTGGACATCACCGTGGCCACCACGGTATCGCCGTTCAGCATGCCGCGCGACTTGAGACGCTTGGCAAGCAGATAAAGAATGCCGTCACCGTCCACCACGTTGCCGTTTTCGTCCACGGCAAGACAACGGTCACAGTCGCCGTCAAAGGCAAAGCCAAGATCCAGATGCCTCTCCTTCACCAAGCGGCAAAGACGCTCGATGTGTGTGGAGCCGAGGTCGCGGTTGATGTTAAGGCCGTTGGGCTCGTTGCCGATCACGGTAAGCTGGGCACCAAGCGCGCCGAAAAGCGAACCCGCGATCATCCAAGACGCGCCGTTGGCGCAGTCAAGACCGATCTTGAGATTCTTATAGGAGTGCGACGCGAGCGAAATGAGATATCCAACGTAACGGTTTCTGCCCGAAACGTGGTCGATGATGCTGCCGATGCGCTCGCCCTTGGCAAGCGGAAGGTCGGCTCCGCTGACACCAAGTGCCGCCATGTCGCCGTCAAGGTAAGCCTCAATCAGCGCCGTCGTCTCGTCGTCCAGCTTTTCGCCGTGGCGGTTGATGACCTTAATGCCGTTGTCGTAAAAGGGATTGTGCGAGGCGGTAATCATGATACCGCAATCAAATTCGTCCATGCGCGTGACGTACGAAACGCTCGGCGTGGTCGTAACGTGAAGCATATACGCGTCGGCACCCGACGCGGTGATGCCCGCCACGATCGAATATTCCAACATATAGCTGGAGCGTCTGGTGTCCTTTCCCACAACGATGCGCGGGCGCTCGCCCGAACGTCTTCCCCCGTAATTTTTCGAGAAATACCAGCCGAGAAAGCGGCCGACTTGATACGCCTGCATCGAGGTAAGGCCCACGTTGGCCTCGCCGCGAAAGCCGTCAGTGCCGAAATATTTGTTCTTGCGCGTGCCGCCCTTGGTCTGCGGCGCCTTATCCGAAAGAAATTCGTCGGCCGAAACACCGAAGAGCTCACAAAGCTTCGTCAGCTTATCGAGCTGCGGCAACGCCCGCCCCATCTCCCACTTGGAGACCGACTGACGCGAAACCTCGGTCAGCTCGGCAAGCTGCTCCTGCGAAAGCCCTCTCTCGCCGCGAAGCTTGGTTATTTTTTCGCCTATCGTCATGACAATGTCCTCCTTATTCGCTTGGATCCAACGTAAAAACGTTTTCTACACATACTATTATATGCCGCTTTATCAAAGTTGACAACCAACTTCGGTTGGTTGTTTTTGGCAACCTGCGGTTGCAAGACAGGACAAAAAACAGACAAAGGGCAAAAA
>JAZTWS010000146.1:0-2436 GCA_045636005.1 Eubacteriales bacterium
GCCTGCGCACGTCTGACGTGCCAATCGCCCATGCCGCCGTTTCCGATCACGCAAAGTCCGTGTTTCTTCATATTTACCTCTTTTCCGTGCGGCCGCCGGAGCGTCCGCCATCACCGAAAATTGCAATAACTACTGTTGGCATTATACCACTTTTTCGCGTTTTGTCAAGTATTAACGCAATTTTTGCAAACAAAAAACCAAACACCCCTCCACTTTGCTTGTTGACAAGAACTATATGTTGTGTTATAATAAATATAATTATGTACAATTTTGTTAAAAAAGATAGCTCCGTTCTCTGTGATTCTCCAAAAAAATCAACACGAAGGGAAAAATCATGCTTGACTTTTTTGAAAAGCTAAAGTTCCGAAAGCTCATGCTATTTGCCATCGACGCAATAGCCACTGCCTGTCTGTCGATCTTATGTCTTCTGTTGCTCAAAGATAAGATCTCGCTCCCGCTCGGACTTCTCGTTTTGTTTGCCTGCGTTTACGTTATGCGTGCGCTTGGCGGCATCTATCGGCAGATCGTGCGTTATTCCTCGCTTGGTGCCTATATGCGTCTCGTTTTGGCCGATTTCTTGGGCGGCTTGCTTTATCTTGCCCTTGCTTATGCGTTGCTTCCGCAGGAATTTCGTATCACGCCCTGGTTGGCGATCTCGCTCACGGCAACGGGATGTCTTTTGACGCTTTGCGAAAGATTTCTTTATCAGTATACTTACCGTTATCTTGCACCGCATCATGCCGAAAAAAGCACAGACCACGCCGAAACCGAAAAGATCAAGTGCGCGATCATCGGCGCGGGTACGAACGGCTATTATTTGGCAGACGAGCTGAAGGCATCCAAAAGCTCGCTTTATATTCCCTGCTGCTTCATCGACAATGACAAGGAAAAGATCGGCAAAAAGGTCAATGACCTGAACGTATACTCGCCCCAAAAAGCAACCGAGTTGTTGCGTAAGCTCGACGTCACCCATGTGATCGTGGCGATCCCCGAGCGAAACGCAGCAAGACGGCAGGCGCTTTTCGACCTTTACTCCAAGCGCGGCTTCAAGGTCATGATCTACGAGCAGCCCTTCTCCGAGGCAGGCGCAAACGCCCTTGCCTCTTACGATGTTAACCAAAAGCCGATCGTTCGTGACTTCAAGATCGAGGACCTCCTGTTCCGCGATCCCATTCAGATCAACGACGAAAAAACCAGTGCTTTCTACCGCGGCAAGACCATTCTTATCACGGGTGGCGGCGGCTCGGTCGGCAGCGAGATCTGCCGTCAGCTCGCCAAATTCGCACCAAAGAAGCTGATCGTTCTCGACATCTACGAAAACAACGCCTACGATATTCAGCAGGAATTAAAGCTGAAATACGGCAACGAGCTTGACCTGGAGGTTGAAATCGCATCGGTGCGCGAGCCCGAGCGCGCAGACGAGGTCATGGCGACCTACCGCCCCGACATCGTGGTTCACGCCGCCGCGCACAAGCATGTTCCCTTAATGGAGCATAACTGCGCCGAGGCCATCAAGAACAACGTGTTCGGTACCTTACACGTAGTAAACGCCGCCGAAAAGTACGGCGTGAAGAAATTTATCATGATCTCGACCGACAAGGCGGTCAACCCCACCAATGTCATGGGTGCCTCCAAGAGAATGTGCGAAATGATCGTGCAGAGCCGCGAAGGAAGTGCCACCGAGTTCACTGCCGTCCGCTTCGGCAACGTGCTGGGCTCGAATGGCTCGGTCATTCCGCTCTTCCGCCGTCAGATCGCCAACGGCGGCCCCGTTACCATCACCGACTTCCGTATCATTCGCTATTTCATGACCATTCCCGAGGCGGCACAGCTCGTGCTTGAGGCGGGTGCTATGGCCAAAAACGGCGAGCTTTATGTTCTCGACATGGGCAAGCCCGTACGCATTCTTCAGCTTGCCGAGGATATGATCCGCATGAGTGGCTTTGAGCCTTACCGCGACATCGATATCCAAGAGATCGGACTCCGAGAGGGCGAAAAGCTCTATGAGGAGCTTCTTGTGAAGACCGAGGAGCTGGACAAGACCGAAAACGACATGATCTTCGTCGAGCGCGACAAGGGACTTACGCGCGACGAGGTGGCCGCAAAGCTTCAAACGCTTGCCGAGGCGGCCAAAAACGGCGAGCCTGCTTTCGTCAAGCGCGCTATGAAGCAGGTCGTCGATACTTACCACGATCCCGACGAGGTCAATAAAAACGCCGAACAGACCGAGGAAATGAAAACCGCCGCTATGGCAGAATAATCCGAAACCGTAAAATGTCTCACTCAAAAGAGTGAGACATTTTTATGCCTTTCCCCCCTTCAAATTTTGATTTATCGGTGTGTTTGAACGGCTGCGCTTGGGCTAAAAGTTGAGGCAAATAGCCTCCCTCCGAGAGGGAGGGGGACCGCGTTAGCGGTGGAAGGAGCCTGCGCGAC
>JAZTWS010000147.1:0-2291 GCA_045636005.1 Eubacteriales bacterium
GCCATCGACCTTATCGACGAGGCGGCGTCGCACCTCTCGCTCGGTTGTGCGGAGCTGAACGAAAGCTACCGCCTGCGTGACCGACTTCTTGCGCTCAAGAGCGAAAGGGAGGCGGCCGAGGCCGAGCCCGTTGCCGAAAACGACGAGCAAGCGCATTACGCAAGGATCGCGGAGATACGCTCCGAGGAGCTTCGTCTCTCCACACGACTGCATGAGATCGAGCCGGCTTGTAAGGCAATTCTCATGACCGAGGAGGATCTTGCGGGCGTTATCGAGATCTGGACGGGCATTCCCGCTACCAACATTACCGTAAACGAGTTTGAAAAATTGAACGGCCTTGAGGCGCGTCTGAAGGAAAAGATCATCGGGCAGGACAAGGCGGTTTCCGCCGTTGCGCGTGCGATCAAGCGCAATCGCGCAGGCATCGCTTATAAGCGCAAACCGGTCTCCTTCATTTTTGCGGGACCGACGGGTGTAGGTAAGACCGAGCTTGTCAAAACACTTGCAAGCGATCTTTTTGACTCGCCCGAGACACTTATACGCCTTGATATGTCCGAGTTTATGGAAAAGCACTCGGTGTCCCGTATCATTGGAGCGCCTCCCGGATATGTAGGTTACGAGGAGGCGGGGCAGCTTACCGAGAAGATCCGTCGCCGTCCCTATTCGGTGGTTTTGTTTGACGAGATCGAAAAGGCACACCCCGATGTGCTGAACGTTCTTCTTCAGATCTTGGACGACGGCCGCGTGACCGACGCACACGGCAAGACGGTCAACTTTGAGAATGCCGTGATCGTGATGACCACTAACGCAGGCTCGGATAAAACGGCAAATCAAGTGGGCTTTGAGACCTCTGCGGGAGGTGGCGCACAGGACGCTAAGACCGAAAAGGCGTTGTCAAGCTTCCTGCGTCCCGAATTCCTCAACCGTGTGGACGAGGTGATCACCTTCCGCGCACTTACCGAGGATGACTTCGCAAAAATCGCTGCCATCATGCTCGGTCAGCTCTCGGAGGTGCTTGCGGAGCGGGGCATTCCGCTTCACTTTGATAAGGCCGTGCAGAAGAATATCGCGGAGAGATCCTATTCACATAAGTTCGGTGCGCGCAATATGAGACGGTATATCCAAGCACATATTGAAGATAAGCTGGCCGAGGAGATCATTTCCCGTTTTGGCGAGAATATCACGCAGGTCTCCCTCTCGGTCAAGAAGGGCGAGATCACGCTCCTCTGTATGTAAGTAACCGCCGCCGCATATATTGGTAGTAAAAGCCAAAGGAGGTTTTTGCTATGAAGCTATGCAGTACGGCGGAGCTGAGAGAAAAAGAGGTAATCAATCTCTGCGATGGAGAGCGTCTCGGCTACGTCACCGATCTTGAGATCGATGTTTGCGATGCGCGGGTGATCTCGCTTATTATTCCCGGTGAGATCGGATTTTTCGGATGCCCAAAGGGCGAGGCGATCGTGATCCCGTGGGAGAAGATCGAGTGCATCGGAGAGGACACGATTCTCGTTAAGGTGAACGCATCCGAGGTGTGCCGATGCGCGCCCGAGCGGAAAAAGCATCGAAAACGCTTCTTTTAGTTGTTAACATTTTGTAAATAATGCAATTTTCTTGTTGATGAAAAAGGGAAATTGTGCTATAATCACATGGTTGTCCGAGGCATAAGCCTTGTACAAATAAAAATACACACACAAAGGCGTTCTTGGCGGTCGGTGCCGAAAGGTTCCCGCGATGCCCTTTGTGGTGGAAAAAACCGAAGGAGGACATAAAAATGTCTGTTGTATCGATCAAGCAGTTGCTTGAAGCAGGTGTTCATTTCGGACACCACACCAGAAGATGGAACCCCAAGATGGCAGAGTACATCTTCACCGAAAGAAACGGAATCTACATCATCGACCTTCAGAAGACCGTTAAGAAGTTTGAAGAGGCGTATATGTTTGTCCGTGACATTGCCGCACAGGGCGGCACCATTCTGTTCGTCGGCACGAAGAAGCAGGCGGCAGACGCCATCAAGGAAGAGGCTGAGCGTTGCGGTATGTACTATGTAAACGTTCGTTGGCCCGGCGGTATGATGACCAACTTCAAGACCATTCAGCGCTCCATTGGCAGACTGAACAGCCTTGAAAAGATGCAGGAGGACGGCACGTTCGACCTTCTCACCAAGAAGGAAATCGCCGCAAAGCAGAAGGAGATCTTCGACCTTGAGAAGAACTACGGTGGTATCAAGACCATGGATACGCTTCCTTCCGCAATCTTCATCGTTGACCCCAGAAAAGAGAGCAACGCCGTTC
>JAZTWS010000148.1:0-2331 GCA_045636005.1 Eubacteriales bacterium
GAACCCGCCACCTCCACCTTGGCAAGGTGGCGCTCTACCAAATGAGCTAAATCCGCGGAAATGGTGCCTCCGGTCGGAATCGAACCAACGACACGAGGATTTTCAGTCCTCTGCTCTACCAACTGAGCTACAGAGGCATACCAAAGAATGCTATAAAAAGTGGCGACCCGAAGGGGACTCGAACCCCTGACCTCTAGCGTGACAGGCTAGCGTTCTAACCAACTGAACTACCGGGCCACATTGGTGGGAACAATAGGGCTCGGACCTATGACCCTCTGCTTGTAAGGCAGATGCTCTCCCAGCTGAGCTATGCTCCCATTCGCGTCGCTCTTGCGGCGACGTGTGATATTATATCATAAAGATTTCCGCTTGTCAACACTTTTTTGAAAAAAAATTCAGATTTTTTTATTTTTTTGTTTTTTGCCCAAAAACACCCCTCGCTCATTCGATTTTTCTTTACTTCTTTCCATAATTATGTTATAATTGGAACAAGAAAACGCTCGGAGGAAATCACGATGCCCGAAAAAATTCCCGAAATTCTCGGCGTGGAGCTTGACTGCCCCGCCTGCAAAAAAATAGAAAAGGCCGCAGGACACATTTCCGTGGGCCGCGTCATCGAAAAATTGGATGCCCTGCTTGCCAAAAACGACCTGGCGAGTGCCGAGCGTCTGCTGGATAGCTGGACCGAGGAGGCAAAAATGATCGGCGACGCGCGCGGCGAGCTTTCGGTGGTCAACGAAATGCTCGGTCTCTCGCGCCGCCTTGGCAACGCGGAGAAGGCAAGAAACGCGATTGACCGCGCGCTTGTACTCCTTGAAAGCACGGGTACTGCCTCCACTCTGTCGGGCGCCACCGTACTTCTCAACGCCGCCACCACCGAAAAGGCCTTCGGCGCGCCCGAAAAGGCCGCCCTGCTTTACGAAAAGACCGCCGCCATCTACCAAACGGAAGGACTTGACGAGCACGACCCGCGCTACGCCGCCTTCTGCAACAACTACGCCACCACGCTCGTAGACCTTGCCCGTTTTGACGAGGCCGAGACGCTCTACGGTCGCGCGCTGACGCTCACGCGTGAGGCGGGCGCTCTGCTCGACTGCGCCGTCACCCACGTCAATATGGCGCATATGTACGAGGCGTGGGAGAGCATCGAGTCCGACAAGATCACCGCGTGTATGACGCACGCCGAGCGCATTCTTTTGGAGGAGGTCACCGAGCGCACGCCCTACTTCGCCTTCGTGGCCGAAAAATGCGCCCCCGCCTTTGACTATTTCGGCTCCTTCTTCACCGCCAAAACCTTACGCGAACTGTCGAGGAAAATTTATGAAGGGTCTTGAGCTATCCCAAAAATATTACACCGAGTGTGGTCTGCCCACCCTTGAAAAACACTGTCCCGAGCTGCTTCCAAGGCTCGCTGCAGGACTTGTGGGCGAAGGCTCGGAGTGCTTCGGCTTTGACGACGCACTCTCGCAGGACCACGATTTTGAGCCCGGCTTTTGCCTGTGGCTCACGCAAGAGGACTATGAAAAACACGGCTTCGCCTTGGAGCGTCTTTACGCCAAGCTGCCGAAGGAGTTCGAGGGTTTCTCCCGCCAACCCCTCTCGCCCGTGGGCGGAAACCGCCACGGCGTGCTTGTGATCGAGGACTTTTATAAAAAATATCTCGGCACCCCGTCTGCACCCATTTCAAACGAGCATTGGCTTTCTCTGCCGAGTGCCTCGCTTGCCGCAGTCACAAACGGCGAGATCTTTTTCGACGGGCTCGGCGTGTTCTCAAAAATCCGAAATGCCCTGCTTGAAGGCTATCCGCGCGACGTGCTGCTCAAAAAGCTGGCGGCACACGCCGTCATGCTCGCACAAACAGGACTTTATAATTACAACCGTTGTGTAAAACGCGGCGAGGAGGGCGCGGCACAGCTCTGCGTGCTGGAGTTCGTAAAGCACGCCATCTCGACCGTTTACCTCTTAAATAACCGCTACGAACCCTTCTACAAGTGGGCCTACCGCGGTATGCGAGATCTCCCCCGCCTTTCCTCGCTGGAAATTCCTCTCGTCGCGCTCTCCACCATGGGCAATTCGCCTGCCGAAGCGGCCGCCAAGGCCGAAAGCATGGAGGAGATCTGCCTTCTGTTCATAGAAGAATACCGCCGTCTCGGCTATAGCTCCGCCGAAGGCGAAGACATCGAACGCCACGCCCGCGCCCTGCAGGATAACATCAAGGATACCACACTCCGCAATCTGCACATCATGGCAGGGATATAACCCTATTTCTATTCTTCAAATTTTGATTTATCGGTGTGTTTGAACAGTTACGCTTGGGTAAGAAATTGAGTA
>JAZTWS010000149.1:0-5226 GCA_045636005.1 Eubacteriales bacterium
GAGCGACTCTCCGAAAATACCAAGGCGGACGTGACTACAGACGCCCCCACGCTCCTGCGCCGCATCTACGGCTGTGACGACTCGCTTGACGGCTTGACCTTCCACGGCAATGCCCAAGACTTTCTCCGCGCATTTCCCAAGCGCATCAACGGACTTTTTGAACATTTTTAAAAAGGACGCCGTAGGTTGAACACCCCCGACAGACAAAAAACTGTCGGGGTGTTTTTTGTTGTTCAAATTCAATCATTCTGATTTAATCTCTCCCAAACTCTTTCACTCTTTGTTTTCCCTTACTTATTTTCATGCAAAGCAGTAACGGGATCCTTTTTTCGAGTACTTCTTTTGTAGCAATTCTGTCTGCCAAAGACTTCCACGGTTTATAAATTTTTGGGAGTGCAATATCAAGCCGCTTCAAATCGGAATTGTTGCCGATATAAATGAACTTTTCAAAATTCGGAAAGTCCTCTGCTATAAAATATCCAATTGGCATGACACGCGCATCCTTCAGTTGATCCTCGGTGGGAATACGCCTGAACAATTTCCCCCACACATAGCAAAACGCGGCATATGACCTTCGATAAATCATGGTTCGGCGCGTAAAGCATAACACCCTATATCGTCCGTTAACCTCGTAAGCAAACACGTCTCCCGCGCGAAAAACGGGAAGCTTTGGTCGATCGATCTTATTATATTTTTCAACCGGAATCTTACGTTTTTTAGTTTTTCCTCTTGCAACAGACAACGAGATCAAAAACGCATCAAGATTCCTCTTTCGTAGCTTCAAATCGCTTTCCGATGCGCCAAGCTCTCTGTAAAAATTTATGTTTTCCCCGTTTTCAACAATATGCTTGACCTTTTTATAGATGTCGTCGGATATTCCGCCGCACATCCATTCCGCCTTGCCTATTGCAAAATATATATCATGCAAGATTCCGTCCTCATCTTCAAAGGCCTCCTCGTATTCATAAAGAATATCGTTTTTGATATCCTCTACGGGTTTGCCCTTGTCATATTCCTCCATGAATCTTTCGTAAATCTCACAATATTGATCGCTTTGCGCGATTCCCATTCCCCAACAACCCATAAAAGCACCTCGTTATTGCAAATTATTTTTTGAATTTCAAATTTTGAGCTATCCAAAGTGCGCGGTCTCGATCCAGCTTTATGACCTCACGGTCATAAGTCATAATCCCGTTGACCTCCTCCTCCACGTCGGAGATTTGAGTATATATGGCGGCGCAGAGGCCCTTTTCGATAAGCGGCGCGACCTCGGTTTCATACAGCCTTGTAAAGTCGGCATTGTACTGTTCGATCGTCTTGCAGTTGCGATATCCGTAAGATTTCTTTTCGTCAAAAAGGTGATCCTTCACGGCGTAGCAATAGCCGCCAAATTCCGAGACGATGATCGGTCTTTTGGGCGTCTTCGGAAGCTTTATTTTCTTAAAATAGACGTGCAGACTCTCCACGTCGCTTTCCTTTTGCCAAAACCAACCCGACGTGGCGTCGATGAAGCGGCTCATATCCCAGCTCTTGACAAGCGAATAGAGCCTATCCGCTTCAAACTGTCCCCAACCCTCGTTAAAGATCGTCCAAAGGCAGATCGAGGGATGGTTGTAAAGATGCGCGACCGTCTCTCTGCTATGCGCGATAAATACTTCCTTCGCCTTCTCGGTGCGCCTTAAGTGCTTATCGTTTATACGCTTAAACGCAACGGTCGGCAAGGCAGTGTCACGGAAGAAAGAATAATCAGAGTTGTTGACAAAGTCCTGAAAAACAATCATGCCAAGGCGGTCACAGTCGTAATAGAAACATTCGGGCTCGACCTTAATATGCTTGCGGAGCGTATTAAAGCCAAGAGATTTGGCAGTTTCTACGTCTTTTGTGTACCCATTGGGACACTTCGGAAGAAAAATCCCGTCTATGAAATAACCTTGATCCAAAAGACCGTGGAAGAAGTACGGACTTCCGTTCAGGCAAAGGCGCTCGATCCCATCCACGCGCTTGTTTTCCAGCGTGCGAAGTGCAAAATAGGTTTCCACCGTATCCTCTCCCGCCGTGATTTTTAGGCGGTACAGATAGGGCGTTTCGGGTGTCCAAAGCCTTTTCTCGCGCGGAAATACAGTGATTTCCTTTCCGTCTTTCCCAATTTCAGCCTCGTCGTCCAAAAGCTCGGCATGAATCTCTTCAGCGTCGGTATCAACAAGGATCTTCGCGCTCTCAAGCGTTACGTCGATCTTTAAAGAACGAATATAGGCACAAGGAACCACTTCAAGCCAAACGGTCTGCCAGATGCCGCTGGTTGGGGTATACCACATACCGCCGCGGTCGATTCGCTGCTTGCCATAGGGGTAATCGTGGTCAAGTGTGTCAATGACTTTAACCGTAAGGTCGTTTTCCTCAGCTACGTTCTCGGTAATATCCACTGAAAACGGAAGGTACCCGCCAAAATGCTCGGCCACCGGATTTCCGTTTACATAGACCGTGGCGTGATTGTCTACCGCGCCAAAATGAAGCAAAAGTCTCTCCCCCTCACGAAGCGGCGGCCGCGAGAAACGACGATGATAGAAAAGCACGTCCTTCTGCCCGATCTCCCCCTCAAATCCCGAGAGCGAAGACTCGGGCGGATAAGGCACAAGAATCTTTTGGTCATAGGAGCAAGGAAATATTTCCTCCGTTCCCACGGCAAAATCCCATTCCCCGTTGAGACACACGAAAGAGTTGCGCTTCATCTGCGGACGGGGATATATATTCCACGGAACGCTCATTTGTTTTTCTCCTTTTTCATAAGCCTCGAGATAGGCACGAGAACGGGCAGAATGAGAAGCGCCGCCACAAGTGCCGCGAGGAAAATGTTTTGGTTGGGAATGAAGTTCTCCGTGCCGTCACTGCCAATCACCCTTTCCGCACCCGCCAACACCTTTTGCCCGATAAACGGGCCGATGATACCGGGGATCAGTACCTGTCCGACGATACGAAGCCCTTGAAATCTTCCCGCTTTATGCGCGGGCGTATAGTCACGGATGAGCGCGCCGAAGATCGCCATACCGCAAAGATAACCGCACATCATAAGCAAGGATGCAACAAAGATGAGTGCCGTATTCGTAAAGAGACAGAAAAGAAGATAGCCGGAGGCGAGCATAGCAAGCGCGGGAAATACGGTTTTTAAGAATCCGTGCTTATCGTACAGTCTGCCATAAAATACGGTAGCCGCCGCGGCAAGTATCACGGCAGGTGCCATAATAAAAACGTAATTGTCAAGCTTTAGCGCCTCGGTGTAATATAGGATCAGATACGGCATAAAGATCTGTATGGAAATGCCAAATACGGCAAATGCGGCAAGCGCTACATAAAGCGTTTTGTTGGCCCCTATGACCGAAGGGCGAAAGCCGTAAACGATATTGGCAAAATAGCGTTCGTCCTTTGCGGGCTTGATGCTTGGCTCTTGAATGAAGAAAAAGCCGAGAATGCCGATCAAAATAACCGCTGCACCCATAATGCCGAAAAAGATAGACCACGCGCGCGGATCGCCGTTATCCATACCAAGCGTGCTTCCAAACACCACGAGAATGGCCACAAGCGGCATCATGGCGTTGATGCCCTCGGCGGCACCGCGATTGCCGGAATCGGTGGAGTCGGTCAACCACGCGTTAAAGCAGGCATCGTTTGCCGACGAGCCGAAAAAGGTCATCACGCAGTCAAGCACGATCACAAGCGTAATGCCAACCGACGCCGCCGATGCCGCCGTTGGAATAACCGCCGAAATCATATCCACACGAAGAAGTGCAAACGCCGCAATCGAAATCCCCCAAAGAATATAGCCACCCGAAATAAATATCTTTCGCTTGCCAAGCTTATCCGAAAGCGCGCCAACGAGAAGCGTGGTCACCGTGGCCGCGATGGCGCTTGCCGTCACCATAGCCGCAATGTCCTTCGGAGATGCCGCGAACATCTTATAGATGAAAACGTTAAAATACATATTTTCGATTACCCACGCCACTTGTCCAACAAGTGAGAAAACCGTGAGCGAAAGCCAAAATTTCTTGCCAAGTTTCATATAGCGAACTCCTTTTCCTTGATTGCTTTCATTGTATCACAATACTCCTCTTTTTTCAAGTATAAAATACAGGCGGTGTACCGAAATACACCGCCTGTATTTTTAAATTTAAAAGCTTCGGTAAAGATTCTCGGCATGAATGGTATGCAACCCGTGTTCGATCAGAAGGTTTTCCGCTGCCTCAAGCTCAATCGTCTTGATCACAACGATGGCCTTATTGTCCTTCTGCCCAACGAAAGCGTACATATATTCTACCGAGTGGTTGCCCTCGTCAAGAATACGAAGAATGTTGTTAAGTGCACCTGGGGCATCATCCATTTCCACGGCAAGAACCTCCGAGGTCTTGGAAATAACACCCTCCTCGCGCAGTACCTTCTGCGCCAGGTCGGGTTGGCTCACAATGATGCGCAAAACACCAAAATCCGTCGTATCGGCAAGCGAGAGCGCACAAATATCAATGTCGTTTTTCGAAAGCGCATCCAAAATGGAAGCAAGTCTTCCCTGCTTGTTTTCTACAAAAATCGAAAGCTGCTTTACAAACATATCAAAACCTCCTTACAGTTTACGCTTGTCGATCACGCGCTTGGCCTTGCCTTCGCTTCGAGTGATCGACTTGGGATTGACAAGATGTACCTTGGCGCCGATGCCAAGCATGGAACGAAGCTGCTCGGTCAGACTCTTTTCGATACGCTCGATCGACTTAATGTCATCAGCAAACAAAGCCTCACTCATCTCGACCATAACGTCAAAGGTGTCGTTGTTATTCACACGGTCAACAACGATCTGGTAGTTCGGCGTAACACCTGCCTCGGTACCGAACTTGATCAGTACCTCCTCAACCTGAGACGGGAAGACGTTAACGCCGCGGATGATAAGCATATCGTCGCTTCGACCCGTAGGCTTTGCCATACGAATATGGGTTCTACCACATTTACACGGCTCGGCATTCAGAGAACAAATATCGCGCGTACGATAGCGGATAAGGGGGAATCCTTCCTTGGTGATCGTGGTAAATACCAACTCACCCTTCTCGCCGTAAGGAAGAACCTCAAGAGTTTCGGGATCAATAATTTCGGGAATGAACATATCCTCACAAACGTGCATACCGGCCTGACATTCACATTCATATGACACACCGGGTCCCATTATTTCGGAAAGTCCGTAAATATCAT
>JAZTWS010000150.1:0-1961 GCA_045636005.1 Eubacteriales bacterium
CTCGGGCGAAATGAAGGTGGGCGAGGAGATCGCGCTTCGCATCGATCAGACCTTAACGCAGGATGCCACGGGCACGATGGCCTATCTTGAATTTGAAACCATGGGTATCGACCGCGTGCGCACCGAAAGAAGCGTTGCTTATATCGATCATAACACCCTGCAGTCCGGCTTTGAAAATGCGGACGATCACAGATACATCCAATCCGTTGCAAAAAAGCACGGCATCTATTTTTCGCGCCCCGGCAACGGCATTTGCCATCAGGTGCACCTGGAGCGCTTCGGCATTCCCGGCAAAACCCTGATTGGCTCGGACAGCCACACGCCGACGGGCGGCGGCATCGGTATGCTTGCCTTCGGCGCGGGCGGTCTTGACGTTGCCGTAGCCATGGGCGGCGGCGCGTACTACATCACCATGCCGAAAATGATCAAGGTCAATCTGACGGGTAAGCTCCGCCCTTGGGTAAGTGCCAAGGACGTAAGCCTTGAGATCCTCCGTATCCTTTCGGTCAAGGGCGACGTCGGCTCGATCATTGAGTGGGGCGGCGAGGGCATCTCGACGCTCTCGGTACCCGAGCGCGCCACCATCACCAACATGGGAACCGAGCTGGGTGCCACCACCTCGATCTTCCCCTCCGATGAGATCACAAGAGAATTCCTCAAGGCGCAGGGACGCGAGGCCGATTACGTACCGCTCGCCTCGGACGCCGACGCGGTATACGATCGCGTGATCGACATCGACCTCTCGACGCTTGAGCCGCTTCTCGCCTGCCCGCACAGTCCCGACAACATAAAGAGTGCCTCGTCTCTCAAGGGTACCAAGGTCGATCAGGTCTGCATCGGCTCTTGCACCAACTCCTCGCTTCGCGATATGCTTCGCGTGGCGGCCATCCTCAAGGGCAAGAAGATCGCCGACTCGGTCAGCCTTTCGGTCTCGCCCGGCTCCCGTCAGGTGCTTTCCATGCTCTCCGAATGCGGCGCGCTTGCCGACATCGTGGACGCGGGTGCGCGCGTGCTTGAGTGCGCGTGCGGCCCCTGCATCGGCATGGGATTTTCGCCCAACTCCGCAGGCGTTTCGCTCCGCACCTTCAACCGCAACTTCGAGGGAAGAAGCGGCACGCGTGACGCGGGCGTTTACCTTGTGTCTCCCGAAGTGGCGGCAGCAAGTGCGCTCACGGGCTACATCACCGATCCGCGCGAGCTTGGCGATTACCCCGCCATCACCATGCCCGAGAGCTTCAAGATCAACGACAGTGCGGTGCTTCTGCCCGCCGACGCCGAGGAAGCAAAAGACCTCGAGGTGCTTCGCGGCCCCAACATCAAGCCCTATCCCGACACGCATCCGCTTGCCGATGAGATTGAAGCAAACCTCACCCTCAAGGTGGGCGACAACATCACCACCGACCACATCATGCCCGCGGGTGCCAAGATCCTGCCCTACCGCTCCAACATTCCGCATATGTCGCAGTTCTGCTTCGCCGTGTGCGACGAGAAGTTTGCCGAGAACGCAAAGGCCGCAGGCAAAAGCATTGTCATCGGCGGCGAGAACTACGGTCAGGGCTCCTCGCGTGAGCACGCCGCCCTCGTTCCGCTCTACCTCGGCGTGCGCGCCGTGATCGCCAAGAGCTTCGCCCGTATCCACGCGGCCAACCTCATCAACGCCGGCATTCTGCCCCTCACCTTCAAAGACCCCGCCGACTACGATAAGCTCGATAAGGACGATTCCCTCGCCCTCGTGAACGTATTCGAGGGCATCAAGAGCGGCAAGATCACCCTCCTTGATAAGACCAAAAATATCGAGATCCCCGTCCTCTGCTCCTTCACCGACCGCCAGCAAAAGATCCTCCACGCCGGCGGCCTCCTCCCCTTTACGAGAGAGGGTTGAGGTAAAGGAACGAGTAGGGGAACCTTTTGTAAAAAAGTTTCCTAAAGACCCCTCCAAAAAATTTTCTGGAATTTTTTTA
>JAZTWS010000151.1:0-2181 GCA_045636005.1 Eubacteriales bacterium
ATATGAGCCTTTGAGCTATGCCGAAGCCTTGGTTGACGAGTGGTTTGACACACTTGCCGATCGGATCTATCCGACCGACGAGTACGGCGAACTCTTATACCACGACTCTCTTGGCTCCTTCGCCCCCAACGGATACGCCGCCACCGAACCCGAGGGCGATTTCAAAAAGGAGATCATTTGGAAAAACGGCACGCCTTGGGAAAGCTCGGGCAACTCCTTTACCGTGGCCGCCTCCTCCTATCAGAAGGCGCGCTTTGCTCGCACGCTCAGTACGCTCGGCCAAAGCACCGCCAACGCTTTTCTTGCCTCCTCCTATGCGCAAACCAAGACCGAATACGATTCTTACGGCGGTATTGCGAACGCAGGCTTTAAGGGCAGTGCCACAGGCTTCTTCCACACCGAAAAGCACACCGACGGCCGCACCTATATCATCGACCCGCTTGGGAACCCCTACTTCGCCATCAGCGTCAACACCGTCGTTTACGGCTGGGCCGATACGAAAAACCAACAAAACTACATTTTAGACGCGTACGGTACGAAGGAAAACTTCTTCACCGAGATCTCGGCCGACCTTCGTGACATCGGCGTAAACACCGCCTTTACCAGCTCCTCCGACGACCTCCTTGCCGTCAAGGAAAACGGCCTCGCCGTTACCGTAGGGCTTACGGGCATCGGCAACTACATGAGCTCGCTCGGACGCTCGCAGATAAGCGAGGGCGTCTACCCGAACAACAATACCATCAGCGTATTTGACCCCGATTTTGCCACCTATGTCAACGAAAAGAACGCCGAAACTATCACCGCGAACGGCTATGCCGAAATGGATAATCTGTTCGCCTACACCTCGGACAATGAGCTTCCTTCCGGGGCGACCATTTTGGAGCGTTATCTTACCATCGACCCTCTCATCCCCGACAACGCCTTTTCCTATCACACCGCGTGGACTTGGCTTGTCAGACGCTTGGGCTTGGCAAACCCCACGCTTCGCGATCTGCAGGAAGCACCCGATTACGAGCAAATCAACAGCGAATTTCTATCCTTCCTCTACGCTACCTACTATCGCACGATACGAAATTCGATCGAGGCAGTTGACAAGAACCATATGTACATCGGTTCCCGCGCGAACGGCTCTTGCCCGTACGACGAGGGCTATCTCCGCGCCGCAGGCTACTATCTCGACATTCTCTCGATCAATCTCTACGGTGGCTTAAATCCCGACAAGGAAACACTTTCGGGCATCTACTATTATTCGGGCAAGCCCTTTATCGTGACCGAATTTTTCGCCAAGGGCATGGACGCCATCGATGCCAACGGCTATCCGCTTGCCAACTCCACGGGAGCAGGCATCCTCGTGCAAACCCAAGAGGACAGAGCCACCTACTACGAGCATTACGTTCTGAATCTGCTCGAAACGAAGTCCTGCGTCGGTTGGTCGTGGTACCGCTTCCGCGATAATGACCAAAGCCTTTTCCGCTTCGTAAAGGACGGGCAAGTCTACGAGGATATGCGCCCGCAAGGTATGACCTACGGCGAAAAACCCTACCCCTACTCACTTGCGGACAAGGACGGAAACCTCTATTGGCTGGAGGAGCTTTACGACGGCGACAAAACGCTTTGGCAAAACGTCTTTGAAAAGACCTATAGCGGCGAGGCACTCGCCTCGAACCACAACGTAAACAAGGGCTTCTATAACAACAACTTCTCCTCGGTCGTCACGGTATATACTTACGACGCGAACGGCAACCTGAAGAGCTCGGCAAGCTACGAGGTCGAACATCCCTCCTCCGCTACGCTCCGGAGCGGCACCGAGCTTCAAAGCAAGGACGGCACGAAGACCTTCACACTCGGTGAAAACGGACTCACAAAAACCGTTCTCACCGTCTACCGAGGCAGATATATCGCTCTGACCGACTCCATCAAGACCATCAGCGATCATATCATGGGACTCGTAAGATATTTTGACGCAAACTAATCGAAGAAGCCGAGGCATCGCCTCGGCTTTTTTATAAATTGAAGTTTATCGGTATGGCTACGCTTAGACCCGCCGCAAAAGTTTTGGTCAAGCTTTTTCAAAAGCTTGCGGGGAGTGGGGCGGCGCCCCACGAAAACGGCGTTTCTTTGCAAAGCTTTCTTTGCGCCTCGGGTGCCAAAGAAAGCGTCTGGATTGTTTTTGCTGAGCAA
>JAZTWS010000152.1:0-11077 GCA_045636005.1 Eubacteriales bacterium
AGCCGCGCGTACGCGCGGCTCCTCGTAGTTTTCACATTTGACTAACGAAACCTCGTATCCCATATCTTAAATAACCTTCGTATTTTGATCGGCAAAATCGACCGTCACCGTTCTCTGCTCGCCGTTCTTGCAAACGGTAAAGTCCACGGTTCCCTCGCCCTGTACGCGCACGGCGCCGTCAAGGATCGCAAGCACCTCGCCGTCCTCACTGTGCGGATAGACAAGCGTATCGCCCTTCACCATGCACTTGATCATCGTGCCAAAGGCAAAGGAAACGGGATAGCGGTGCGAGCCAACGCGAACCTCGGCATGACGAAGCTCCTCGGGCGCCCGGTACCAATCGGATGCGAGCAAATAGATCTCGCGAAGATCGCCCGCGTCGTACACGGTGAACTGCACATCGTCACCGCAATATACCCAAGAATTTTCCGCGTCGCCAAGCACCGTCATGGTGCGGCGAAGCTCCTCCTCATAAAGCTCACGGATCGCAGGATGCGAGGGATAAACGCCCGCGTGGAACAGAATGACCTCGCCTTCGCCCATCGCATAACGGCTGACAAGCGGTCGGCCACTGTCGGTGCGTGCCAAAACCTCGCCCGCCTTTGCATTCACGCAAACGGGAAGCTCTTCGCCGTTCACCGTGTCCTGCACCGTTTCGGGCGCGCCGTCGGCAAAGGAGAACACCGTCTCACAGTAGCTCATACGGCGATCTCGAATCTCCACGTAATCGGTCGTGTCGGTCATGTGCGCAAGCGTAAGGATCAGCTTACCGCCACGGCGCACGAAGGCCTCCAAGCGATCGAAATCTTCCTTTTCGTAGTAGTTATAGCCCATAAAGGCAAGTGCCTTATAAGGCATCTCGGCAAAAGCTGCCTTCTCGATGGGAAGTGCATCCACGTTGCCAAGCGGTGTCGAGGAGAAATAGCCCTGCGCCTTATCGGTGGGACAAGGGTGACGGTAGATCGAGTCACCGGGACGCGACTGCGGATAAAAGACCTTCATCAGATCCCAGCTCTTTTCCGCGTCGGTATTGACACCCTTGGGATAATTTTCGGCCGGGAACCACCCCCAAGTGAAGTCACGGCGGAAATCAATAAAGCCGTCATATCGACCGTGCACCAAGCCAAACGGCGTATAGAAATGACCTCTGCGCGTATGCGAAGCAAGATAACGGTGGAAATCCTGCTGCTGCTTCAAATGCTCTACACAACCGTCACTCATACGGTTAAAGTGCGCAAAGTCCTCCTCCATATGCCAGAGACCTTCCTCGGTATTGATGTCGGTAGCCCCCTGCATATACGAAATATAGAGCGCCAAACGGAAGCGACGGGAATGCTCGGGCGCGTCGTGAGGAGCCGAGCTCCACTGAAGCGCATGATGCACGCCGTGCTTCTTAAATCCGTAACTATCGGCCACACCGCGCAGGAAAAGCTGCACAAGCTCCATGGTGTTATACATGGTCTCCGCGCCCACGCGCTCCCAGCCAGCCTGCATAAAGTACTTAAAGAGTACAGACGGGCCGGTATGATACACGTTTCTACCACCGTCAAGGAAGCCGGCAAGACGCTTCACGCCCTCCTCGGCGGCAACCTTCATATCGCGCTTTTGCCAAGGCTTGCGATACAAAAAGCGGTTATAGCGTCCGTCGTCCACAAGATAGGAGCGCGCGTCGTACCGCGTGTTGACCGTATCGGGATTTTCCACATAATTTAACATACAAAGATCGCGGTAATGCTCCAAGAAAAGACTCTTATGCAGCTCGGTGATCGGCCAATAGAACGCCGCGCCGTCGTCCTCGTGCTTCTGGCGGCCGAGATAGAATTCGCTTTCGAGCATCTCGGGTGTCGGGTTGATGGCCTTGCCGCAGATGTCGCGGCCGTCCAACATGATAATGTAATAGATACCGCATTCGCTCAAAATGCGCGCCATACGCTTCCAGCACTCCGCGTAGCAAACGCGGTCGCCCTCTCCCCAAAGATAGTTGGGGCGAATGGTAAGGTAGTTGCCCACGTATTCCGAAAGGTACCAGCTGAGATAGTTTTCCATCTCCTGCTTGCTCTGACCGATGTAGATCATATCACCCGTACCCGTAACGATACCGTCCTCGTCACCCTCGGCAATACGCTCGATCTCACCCTCGCAAACAACCTCTCCCGTCTTTACCGAGAAAGGAATATGCGATCCCGTCGCAAGACAGGTAAGCGGAATGCCATGGAGTCCTGCTTCCCCGAAAACGAAGGTATACTTTTCCGCCTTCAAATATTTCTGCGGCAGATCGATCGTAACCGTTGCATTCTCCTGCTCGGTACGAACGAGAACGTAAGCGCGACCGCCCACCTTGCCCACGCGCGTGGCGCTGACGATGGCAAGAGGGCCTCCGTTTCGTTCGGAGATACAAACCTCGTTAAAACGGTACGGGACGGCATCCTTATAGTCGGACAAAAGCTCGTAAGTAACCGTGTTATGTTCCTTCAAAAGTTCACGCGGAAGCTCGATCTCCCAATCCGCCTCGACGTGACAACACTCAAAAACAAGATCCTCGTAGATCACATGATCGTTCAGCGTAACGCGGAATTTATGCCATTCCTTCTTGCTGAAGTTTTGACCTACCCAAAGAAGTGCTTCCTCTCTGGGAACGGCGGGCGTAAAGTCGGGCAAAAGGTTATAGGTCTCCACCAAAAGCTTGGGTTCCTCCACATATACCTCACCCGAATAGTGCGTACCTTCGAGAAATACGCAGACCGACGCCACGTCCTGCTCGGCTGCGGGAAGTTGTTCGAGAAATTCCGTCATCGGATAGCTGCCCTCGGGAAGATCAATCACAAGCGAAAGATCCGCAGGATGAAGAATATCGCGAAGGCTTACGCCCGTCTTGCTGTAGCGTACCTCCACGCGCATCCGAAGATAGCCGCCCTCCTCAAATTTCAGATCCTTTGCACGCGCCGAAATACCTGCTGCCCAAGTTTCCGGCTTCATGGTAACGACGTGATGAATGAAAACGGCGGGGAAAATGATCTTTTTATAGGCACGTTTCAAATAGTCGATCGGCTTTTCCTCCGAAAAGGAGAGACAGTACTGCGCATTTTCCGCATGCTCGGTATCCAAGGAATCGTCCAAAAGTAGATATTGATACGGTGCCTCGGTCTCGCACTTCCACGCAAAATACTGCGTCGAGTTGCCGACGGTAAACAGATGATAATATTTGTCCTCTCTTACGTCCAGATCGAAGGAGAAGCTTGCGCTGCCCTTATGGGGACGCAAGACCTTTCCCTTTTCGTGATCCGACCAAACGCGGTATATATTCTCAAAATGCATAATTTTGTCTCCCATTACATATATTGATTGCTCTTGAATGTTCTTTCCATCGTGCGCTTGGCGTCGTTTTTCGCCATGTCCTCGCGCTTGTCATAAAGCTTTTTACCTCGACAAAGCCCCAGCTCCATCTTGACCTTGGAGCCCGAAAAATAAAGCGAAAGCGGCACCAGCGTAAATCCCTTCTGTGCCACGAGGCCGTGAAGCTTTAAGATCTCTCTTTTGTGCATAAGAAGTCTCTTTTTGCGCAGCGGCTCGTGATTGAAAATGTTGCCGTGATCGTAGGGGCTGATATGAAAGCCCAAGGCGTACAGTTCACCGTCCGCAATTTCACAGTAGGAATCCTTCAGGTTTACCGTACCCGCGCGGATACTCTTGACCTCGGTGCCAAAAAGCTCGATACCCGCCTCGTACTTTTCATCTACGAAATAGTCGTGATACGCCTTTTTATTCTGCGCGATCACGCGCCCCTGTGACTTTTTTTCTGCCATTGCGTCAGTCCCCTAATTTCTTTTCGTAGGCTACGCGCTTCTCGCCGTCCAAAAGATAAATGGTGCCGCAATGAACGAAACCGTTTTTCTCAAGCATACGGCGCATCGGGATGTTGCCCTCGTGCGTATCAATACGAATGCTCGAAAAGCCGCGCGAGATCGCCTGTGCCGCAACGAAACGGAAGGTCTCGGATGCGATGCCGCGTCTCACGGCGTTGCCCGAAACGGCAATGCGGTGGACGGCAATGTATTTGTCCTCGTCCCCGGTCAGCCAAGAGCCCTCATAAATGGTCTCGTAGGTCGGCTCGCCATCGTCCACGATCACGAATACCGAAAGGATCTCCCCTTCTTCCTCGCCAACGTAGAAGCGTTCAAGCACCATATCCTCTTTCACAATATCGCGCGTGGGATAGCCGTATTGCCATTGGTCGATACCAAGCTTTCCAATGCGCGTACGGGCATCCGAAATGATCTGCATCACGCGGTCAAGATCCTTTTTGTTCGCTTTTCTGAATTCCATGGTAATTCCTCCTATATCATGCCTTGGTGCAAGCCGAGCAGGCTCGCGCTTTGTTATACGAAGCGGCGTCCTCTGCCGTTCCGTAATAGATTTCCTTTTTGTCCTTCAAATGTTGGCACGAGGAAGTAAGGTGATAGACACTCCCACTTTTCGTCCAAAATACGCTTGCAGGGGTGGACTCGGCACTTTTTCCGTCAGCCGAGATAAAAGTCCTCTCATCTACCGCTTCGCTTTCCTCACGGGATATGAGCGCCCGTATCTCGTCCTCGGTAAGCTCCCGTCCATTATAGTACACGCCTCCCTCTTGCCGCTCACACGCACAAAACGTAAGACATACGGCAAGAAACAAAAATACAAGCCGTTTCATATCAAGAGAGCAATCGCTCAAACTGCGAGGCGCGCGCCTCGGCGTAAAGCTTTGCGTTTTTTTGATTTTCAAGCTTGCGGCAAACATCCTCAAGGTTGCCGAAAACATAATACAAAACCGTTCCCGGCACGCTCGCGTCACTTCGCAAAATATCGGTTAGGTGATTGGCCGCCAGCTCATACTCGCCGCGCGCCATACACCCAAGCGCCAAAATATGCTTGACAAGCGGAAGCTCTCCATCCTCCGCCTTCTCCAAATAGAAGCTCACAAAGCGCTCGTCGCCCATATTCAACGCCTGCAGCACAAGCATATAACGGCAGAAGTCGTCCCCAAACGGAAGATATCCGTAAGACGTGGGCGAGGCGTCGATATGCTCGGAAATAAACGAGGGCGAAAGGCTTTCCAAATAATCAAAATACAACGCCGCCTCCGCAATCACATGACGGGCATCGTATGCCGAGCGCAATGCATACCTGGCCGCCTCGTCAAACATCGTACACGCCTCCCGCAAGCGATCGGCAAAAAACGCATCCTTGGCCACCTCAAGCGCGGCCTTTGCTTGCAGAAAATTCAATTCGTCGTCCTCGCCCACCTCGGAGGATAACCTCCTGCAAAGATCCAAGCAAATGCGATAGCTTTTCTTTTCGTAAGCAAGACGGATCTCGGATATTCGCTCGGCCTTTCGGAAAAAGGCGGTTTCCTCCTCCTCGGCCAGCAAAAAGCCGACCGACACCTTTAGCTTATCCGCAAGATAAGCCAAGGTCTGTATTGAGGGAGTCGCCTTGCCTTTTTCAATAAGGCTCAACATATTTCGCGTAATTTGATTGCCCGCAAGCTCGGCCTGCGTCATCACTTTCTCCAAACGGAGCTTCTTGATCTTTTCTCCGATATTCATGCTTTCATCCTATCAAAAATGATTTCTCAATGACATTCGTACCAATTTTCGCCCACACCAACCTCGGCCTCAAGCGGCACCGAAAGCGTGGCGGCGTTTTCCATTTCCTGACGAAGAAGCGCCAGCACCTCGTCAGCCTCCTCGCGACGCGCCTCGATCAAAAGCTCGTCGTGTACCTGAAGAAGAATGCGCGCGTCAAAGCCCTTTTCCGCAAGCGCGTTTGCCACGCGGATCATGGCAAGCTTAATGATATCGGCCGCCGTTCCCTGAATGGGACTGTTCATGGCCACGCGCTCGCCAAAGCTTCGGCGCATCTTATTTTTTTCAGCAAGCTCGGGAATATAACGCCGTCTGCCAAAGGCGGTTGTCACATATCCCTTTTCGTAGGCCTCGTTGATGATCCCCTTCAAATAGCGATCGACCGCAGGATAGGTGGCAAGGTAGCTCTCGATATATTCCTTGGCGCTCGCCCTCGAAATACCGAGATCCTCGGCCAAGGAAAAGGCGCCGATGCCGTAAACGATTCCAAAATTCACGGCCTTTGCGCGCTTTCGAAGCTCGACCGTCACCTCATTTTCGGAAACGCCGAATACGCGCGCCGCCGTTGAGGTGTGAATATCCACGCCGTCACGGAAGGCCGCCTGCATGGTCTCATCCCCCGAAATATCCGCAAGAAGTCTCAACTCGATCTGTGAATAGTCGGCATCAATCAAGACATACTCCTCACTTTGCGGCAGGAAAAAGCGTCGGAATTCTCTGCCAAGCTCGGTCTTGATGGGAATATTTTGCAGGTTGGGGTCGCTGGACGAAAGCCGTCCCGTCGCGGTTCCCGTTTGCTTGAAATTTGTGTGGATCTTTCCTTCGCTATCCGCCGCCTTGATAAGTCCCTCGGCGTAAGTGCCTCGAAGCTTGGCAACCTGGCGGTAGTCCAAAATATCGTCGATGATCGGATGATACGGGCGAAGCTTTTCCAAAATTTCCGCATTCGTTGAATAACCGTTTTTGGTCTTTTTTTCTGCGGGAAGCATAAGCCTCTCAAATAGGATCTCGCCAAGCTGCTTGGGGGAATTGACGTTGAATTCCCCACCCGCGTGGAAATAGATCCGCGACTTATACTCCTCCTCAAGTGCCAGAAGCTTGTCTCCGTATTCTTCAAGGCCATGCGTATCTACACGGCAGCCGCAAAGCTCCATATCGGCAAGCACCGAAGAAAGCGGCATTTCAATGCCGTAAAGCAGATTTTCCTGCCCATTTTCGCGTATCTTGGCCTCGATCGCCTCGTACAAGGGCAAAAGATAGCGAAGATCCAAGCCGCTTGGCATCTTATTCAGATACGAGATACAAAGCCGTTCAAAATCAAACGAGCTTTCCGATGGATCAAGAACGTATGCACCGAGCATCACGTCGTGATATACCCCACGAAAATCAACCCCGTTTTGACGCAGGTTCTTGTAAATCGTCTTGCAATCGTAACAAATAAACTTATGGCTTTGGTCGTTAAAAAACGCCGCAAGAGCCGCAGGCGCTCCACCGTATTTGAAATAACGCTCTCCATCGGTAAAGAGATAATTCTCCCCATCTGCCGCAACCGCGATATATTCCACGTTTTTTAAATACGCAACAAGTTCCTCGGCATCCGCCTCCGTGTATTCCACGGCGGCGTCCTCGATCATCTCGGCATCGGCATTGGCAAACGACTCCTCAAGTCCAAAGCGCTTAATAAAGCCCGAAAATTCAAGATCCATGAAAAGATCGTAGGCCTTCGGCTTGTCCGCGCCGCGATAGGAGATCTCCTCAAGCGTTTCGAGCACGGGCACGTCGCACACGATGCGCGAAAGCGTTTGCGACAAATACGCGCTTTCCTTACCGTTTTGCAGTTTTTCGTTGGTCGATTTGGTAAGCGTAGCTGACGGAAGCGCCGCGTAAAGTGCGTCGAGATCGCCAAAGTCCGAGATCAATTTGAGCGCCGTTTTTTCACCGATTCCCGCCACACCGGGAATATGATCCGAGCTGTCTCCCATAAGTGCCTTCACGTCCACGAATTGCTCGGCACCAACGCCGTATTTCGCAAAAAAGGCATCTTTGTCGTAAGGAACGGTGTCGTTATTGGTAGCCAAAAGAACCGTGGTATTCTCGGAAATCAGCTGCAAAGAGTCCTTGTCGCCCGTCAAAAGATAGGCGTGCGCGCCTTCCTTTGCGGCAAGCGCGGAAAGCGTACCCAAAATATCGTCTGCCTCATAGCCCGCAAGCTCAAGCGTGGCAAGACCAAGTGCCTGCATACACTCCTTGGCAATCGGGATCTGCTGCAAAAGCTCGGGCGGCGTGGCGTGGCGCCCTGCCTTATACAACTCGTAAAGCTTGTGGCGAAAGGTAGGCTTTTTCAGATCAAAGGCCACCGCGCAATAGTCGGGAGACAACTGCTCGACCTGCTTCATTACGATATTGATAAGTCCGTAAATGGCGTTGGTATACACGCCCTTTCGCGTGCTGAGAAGACGAATCCCGTAAAAGGCACGATTTAGAATACTGTTACCGTCAACGGCAAGTATTTTTTTCATTTTTCCTACTCTCCCGCATCTTTTTCTATTCTTTTAGTATACACTTTTTCCCCCTTTTTGTCAAGAAAAACCTGCCGTTTTCGGTCGCTTTTTCCACAAATAAAAAAGGCCGATTCCTATACGAATCGGACACCGCGTATTCCAAAGGTTTTTTCACCGAATACGGCATTGGATATGCCGTATTCGGTTATATGTTTTTTATAAAATTTCTTCGGAATCGTCCTCGTCAGCCGATCTTACAGCCTCGAAGTCATCCTTACCTGCACCGCAAAGGGGGCATACCCAATCCTCAGGAAGATCTTCAAAATCCGTCTGGGGTGCAATTCCGTTCTCGGGATCTCCTGCCTCGGGGTTGTACTCGTAACCGCAAAGCTCACATACATAAATCATCGTCATATTCTCCTTTTCAAAAACTTACGTCAATATCATAATGCATATAGGTAAAGTTGTCAAGATGTAAATTTATGACAAAGATAAACTTTCTGTAAACAATTTATTAAAATTCGATTTTTGCGATATCCGCGATCATTTTTGCCGTAGCCTCGATGCCGAGTACCGCCGTGTTAAAAGAAGCGGCATAGCGTTCCATCGAGCCCCATTTCTTGCCCGTGTAAAAGTTATAATAGCCCGCACGCTTCTTATCCTCCTTGGCGATAAGTGCTTGCGCCTCGCTCTCCGAAATGCCGCGTGACTCCATAATTCGTCCCACTCGCATCGCTTCGTCCGCGTAAATAAACACCGAAAGCTTGTTTTCAAAATGGCGAAGCGCATAGTCACCGCAACGGCCGATGATCACGCATTGCCCTTCGTTGGCAAGCTCTTGAATGATCTCGTTTTGGGCAATAAAAAGCTTATCGTTGATGGGCATATCGTAATTACCCGAAAAGCCGCCAAAGCGTGATGAGCCGATGGCAAGCGTGTACAAAAGACTGCCCGCCGCCTTTTCATCGGCCGCGGAAAGGACATCGGGATGATAGCCGCTCTTCTCAGCCGCCATCTGAATCAACTCTTTATCGTACATCTTGATGCCGAGAAGCTCTGCTACTCGTTTCCCTACTTGATGACCGCCGCTTCCAAATTGACGGGCAATGGTTATTACCGGGTTTTTGTGCATAATCATTACTCCTTACGTCTTTTTTATATATTTTCTGTCTTATTTTACCATAAAATTAAGGATTTGTAAAGAGATTTTTTGATTTTTTTGATCTGCCAATCTTCTTTATTTCTATTTTATGCCACGATTCCCCTTTTCTATCCTGAAAATTTACATCTTTTTTATATCCCCAATTACGCATCGTTTTGTACATTTACATTCGAGATTTATTCGGTTATAATAAGACAACGCAGAGAAAAAACGGCGATTTGCTACCGTCTTCCCTCTTTTCTCTGCGGGTTCCCTCACATTTTCAAAGGAGGAAATTACATGAAATCTATATTGGCAAAGGATTTTTTGACGGTCGATCTCGGCCGTCGCGGCGAAAATTTCGCAAGACAGATCCTATTTGATCTCGCCCCTTGGCGAGAAATGTACGGAGACGGGCGCGCCGTGCTTTTGGCACAGTTGCCCGAGCAACCCCACCCCTACCCTTGTTCGACCGTTCTTGAGGATAACCTTCTTATTTGGAAGGTCAGCGCCGCCGACACCTCGGTAGCGGGCAAGGGCAAGTGCGAGCTTTCCTACTATGTCGGCGAGCAGCTCGTAAAATCCGTCATTTTTCACACTTTTATTGCCGACACCTTAGCCGAGCCGGGTGAGGCGCCTGCCCCCTACGCGTCGTGGGTCAATGACGTTTTTCAAGCACAGAACGATGCCATAGGGGCAAAAGAAGCCATCGAAAACATGAGTGTTTCTGCAGAAATGCTCCCGGAAGATGCCCAGGCACGCGTAATCAAAAGCACCTCGGAGGAAAGCATCCACTTAACCTTCCATATTCCATCAGGCCCCAAAGGGGAAAAAGGCGAAAAGGGAGAACAAGGCGAAACCGGAAGTGCGGGACCGAAAGGCGAAAGCGGCCACACTCCCGTGCGCGGTGTGGACTACTTCACGCCTGAGGATTACGCGTATTTTGATGCCCACATAAACGAGCGGCTTGGCGAGGTGGATGACGCACTGTACGGCATTCTCGCCATTCAAGAAAGTTTGATCGGAGGTGAGTCGGCATGAGCTTGGCAGAGATGACGATTGCCGAAAAGCTGGCCGCCGTTGCCGAGAACGAGCCGAAGGTCTTCGAGGCGGGTAAGAAAGCCGAGCATAGTGTTTTTTGGGACAGATTTCAGCAAGGTGGCGCAAGAAGCAGCTATTCTACCCCTGTTGGATTTTTCAACGGCGACAATTTCGGCTTTGATAACTTCTACCCGAAGTATGATATTTGTCCTGTTGGAGACGCAAGCAATCTGTTTTACGCTTGGGAAAACAAATACGGAGACAGTGCGGGGAGCTTGTCGGAAAGGCTAAAGGAGTGCGGGGTTGTTCTCGACACGTCGGGAGCGACAAAGCTGACGCTTGCTTTTGCATACACGCATATAAGCGAGATCCCTACCATTGACTGCACGGGCTTGGGAAGCGGCACGACGGGCGTTTTCTCGCACAATTACGGTAGGTTAAAAACCATTGAAAAACTGATCGTCAACGAAAACGTGACGTTTGCTTCTTGGTTTAGCAATGCAAACGTCCAAAACCTCACGTTTGAGGGGGCGATCGGTCAGGATTTGAACTTGGGCGCTTGCACAAGCTTGTCGGCCGATAGCATTCGAAGCACGGTAAACGCTCTGTCAAGCACGGCGGCGGGAAAGACGCTCACGCTTTCACGGGTGGCAGTGAAAAACGCATTTCCCACAGGTGATACCGCGTGGGAGGAAGTCAAGCTCTATCCGTTTACGCTTGACACTGCCGCGCTTGCGGCACAGGGCTACACCGTCGCCGACAACGGCGAC
>JAZTWS010000153.1:0-2658 GCA_045636005.1 Eubacteriales bacterium
GATAAATCAAAATTTGAAATGAGGTTTACAGGTTCAAATTTTTAATAACGTCGCCGAGCTTACCGATGCGGGTGATGTAGTCGATGGCCTCGCACCGATTTTCGCTTAAATAGGGACGCAGGGCGAGCAGGAGGGCGGTGCGTTTGTCATGGGTTGGTTTCTTTGGGCTTTGTCCGCCGTGGAGGACGGGCGCGAGGGTGGAGACGAGCTCGGGGAGCTTTGCCATAAGCTCGGGGGGCAAGGCGGGCTGCGCAGACGCTTCGACGGCGGGCGGATCCGGCGGCTCTTCATGGTTAGTGCTTGGCGCAGTTATTCCCGACGCTTTCAGTGTTTCCAGAACGGGCGCGAGGCGCGCAAGGAAATCTTCGTTACCAAGGAGGGCGGAAAGCGTTTCGGCGGGGTTTCCGGTTTGGGCGTTGTTCTCCATGGCACGTTCCTATCTTCGTTTTTGTTGTTGCCCCAACTGCTCGGCGGCGCGGGCGATGTCGGCATCGGTGGCACCGGCGAGCGCGCGGCGGATGCTTTCCACATCGTTTTCGCTGATGTTGAAGCTCGAAAGATCAAGCCCCGAGTTTTGCGCGAGCGAGCGGATGAGCGATTTGAGTTGTGAGTCATTTAGCATCAACATTCGATTTATGGCGTTGCGGTCAAGTTGCATGGCACGGTCTCCTTTTTGGGTATTTGTCAACAGTATATGCGAAGAAGAGGGGCGGTGACCGTCTCCTTTTTTGCGTTTTTTGTGAAATTTTGTAGACAAATAAATTATATTGTGATATAATAAACTATATATATGCTATGGAGGAAAACCCATGAAACATATTTTTATTCTCAATCCCGCGGCGGGTAAGGGCAAGGATCTTGACCTTTTTGAAGAAAAGATTCACGCCGTTGCGAGAGAGAAGAGAATTTCATATGAGATTTACCATACGAGCGCCGTGGGCGACGCTTGCCGTTTCGTGCGTGAGTCGTGTCTTGGTGCCGAGGAGCCGCTTCGCTTTTACGCGTGCGGTGGCGACGGTACGGTGAACGAGGTGGTAAGCGGAGCGGTAGGCTTTGAGGTGGCGGAGGTTGCCATTCTGCCGATCGGTACGGGCAACGACTTCGTGCGTATTCTCGGCACCTACGAGGAGTTTTTGGACGTGGCGGCGCAGATCGACGCGGAAGCGGCACCCTGCGACGTCATTCGTTGGAACGATAAATACTGCATTAACATGATGAACATTGGCTTTGACGGTGAGGTGGCCGCGCGCGCCTCTCGCGCCAAGCGGTACGTTCCCTCAAAACTTGCGTACATATGCGGCGTTCTTGGGGAGTTCTTCAAGATGACCAAGGCAAGCTTTTCGTGCGTGATGGACGGCAAGGATATGGGCAAAAAGTCGGTTCTTTTGTCGCTTTACGCCAACGGCCGTTTCTGTGGCGGCGGATTTCATGCCGCCCCCTATGCCGATCTTCACGACGGACTTATGGACGTTTGCTTCATTCGTCCCGTCGGTCGTCTGACGCTTTTGCGTCTGATTGGAAGCTACAAAAAGGGAACGCATATGCTGCACAAGGATGCGGCAAAATATTTTGAATATTACAAATGCTCCGAGGTTACGCTGACCTTTGACAATCCTCAGCGCGTTTGCATTGACGGCGAGATCGAGGAGTGTGAGACTTTACATATGGCGGTGCTTCGCGAAGCTTGTCGCATCGTGCTTCCGCGTGGTGCGGCTTCGCCGTACGAGAAGATTCCCGCATCTTCTCATGTAAAAATGCCGGTATGAACGTCGTTGTTTTTTCGGATAGCCACGGACGCGCCTCCTACATTGACGAAATGATGGCGCGCGTCACGGCGGGAGGCGGGGAAAAGCCGGCGCATATTCTCTTTCTCGGAGACGGGCTTTCGGATCTTTCGGCGCATGGGCTTGACGGCCATTCGGTGCTTGCGGTGCGCGGCAACTGCGATATGCTTTTGGCGGCAGACGACCCCGAGGCGCGTATCTTGGGGCTTGGAAAATATCGCGCACTTATGATACACGGACACACGCAGTGCGTGAAGCATGGCTTGACACAGGCCGTGGCTCTTGCGGTGCGAAACGAGGTTGATCTGCTTTTGTACGGACATACGCACGAGCCCTTTGCCAAGGAACTTGCCGCGGGCGAACGCTTTGAGGGCGTTCTTCTGAAAAAGCCGCTTTGCCTTTTCTGTCCCGGTGCCTTGCAGGAGGGAAGCTTTGGCAGAATTTCGGCTACCGAGCAGGGTATCCTTATGAGTCACGGAAATCTTTTTTAAATTTTGATTTATCGGTGTGTTTAAATGGCTACGCTTAAACGAACGGGATGGTACGAAAGGCTCCCTCCGGGAGGGAGCTGTCGAGCGAATGCGAGACTGAAGGAGCCCGCGCGACAATAAAATCTGCAAGCACAATGAAGTCGCGCAGGCTCCTTCCACCGCTAACGCGGTCCTTATCTCGCTGCGGCTCGGTCACGCCACGGCTCTGACTGCCATTTAGGCAGTCATTCACTACCGTGGCACCGCTTCGCTACCCTCTCGGAGGGAGGCTATTTGCTCCAATCTCTTGTTTTTGCGAAGCTCACCGATAAACTTCAATTTATCGGGGGATAAAAAAAGAATACCGATGCTTTTCACACATCGGTATTCTCTTTGCCGAGGGG
>JAZTWS010000154.1:0-1776 GCA_045636005.1 Eubacteriales bacterium
CTCCCCGAGGATATGGACCTTACCAGACTCGCCTATGACCTCACGATGTCCACCGTCGAGGTTGAAGGCGCGGAAAGCCTCGCTGAGAGCTTTGATAAGATCATCGTCGGCGAGATCAAAGAGGTTCTTCCTCACCCCAATGCGGACAAGCTTCGTGTTTGCCGCGTTGATATCGGTGAGGGCGAGATCAAGGATATCGTTTGCGGCGGCTCCAACCTTGAGGCAGGAATGAAGGTGGTCGTTGCTTGTCCCGGCGCTATGGTGCGTTGGCACGGCGAAGGCGAGCCTGTGGAGATCAAGAACGCAAAGCTTCGCGGCGTTGAGAGCTTTGGTATGATCTGCGCCTCGGTAGAGGTAGGACTTGCCGATCTTTTCCCCGCGGCAGAGGAGCACGAAATCATGGACGTTACCGCCTTTGGCGCTCCCGCGGGTACGCCTATTGCGAAGGCACTTGATCTTGACGATATCATTCTTGAGATCGACAATAAGTCCATGACCAACCGTCCCGACCTTTGGGGTCACTACGGAATTGCACGCGAGCTTGCTGCGCTCTACGATCTTCCTCTCGTTGAATTTGACAAGTACGTTCCCGAGGCCGTGGAGGAATACGACGTAAGAATCAAGGACGTGGAGCGTTGCCCCCGTTATATTGGTGCAAGGGTAGAGGGACTTTCGGTAAAGCCTTCGCCTTTCCGGATGCAGAGCCGTATCTGGAGAGTGGGTATGCGTCCTATCAACGCACTCGTTGACGTGACGAACTATGTAATGCTTGCTACCGGTCAGCCGACGCACGTATTTGACTCCAACCATATCATCAATCACATTGAGATAAGACGAGCCGAGGAAGGGGAGAAGCTTCAGCTTCTCAATGACAAGGAGCTTGCGCTCTCGACCGACGATCTTGTTATCGCTGACGCAGAAGGTGCAGTCGCTCTTGCCGGCGTTATGGGTGGTGCAAAGGATTCCGTGCTTCCCGAAACAGAGAGCGTGATTCTCGAGGTGGCAAACTTCGAGTCGCGCGGCGTCCGCAGAACCGCCCTTCGGTACGATAACCGTACCGAAGCCTCCTCTCGCTATGAGAAGGCGGTAGATCCCGAGCGTTGCGATCAGGCGCTTTCCCTTGCCATGAAGCTCTTCGCGGAGCTTTATCCCGATATGAAGGTAACTGCTTTCAAGGATCTTTACGAAAAGAAGCTTGAGAGAAAGGAGATCGAAGTTGCGTTTGATTGGCTGGATCGCCGTCTTGGCAAGCGCATTCCGCAGGAGATCGTAGCGAAAAAGCTTGGTACGATGGGATATGAGGTGAACTTTACCGAGACGGGAATGCACCTTGTGGTTCCCACTTGGCGTTCTACAGGTGACGTATCCATCAAGGCGGACATTATGGAAGAGGTGGCTCGTATGTATGGCTACGAGAACTTTGAGGCCACCACCATTACCACTTCCTTCGACGGCGCGATCAATCAGCTTTCCGTCGATCTTGTACGCAAAGTAAAGGAATATCTTGCTTTCCGTTGCAATATGCAGGAGATATTCACATATCCTTGGATGACCGACGAGTTTGTAAATGCGCTTATGCCCACCACGGACGGTATTCTCGCGCTTGCGACTCCTCCTTCTCCCAACGAGAAGTATATCCGTTCCTCGCTTCTTCCTAACATCTGCAAGGCAATTGTTAAGAACGAGCGTAACTTTGACGAGTTTGACATTTTTGAGGAAGCGCAGATTTTCCTCGATAGCGATTACACCTCGGATTACGAGGGTGAGAAGCTTCCC
>JAZTWS010000155.1:0-2044 GCA_045636005.1 Eubacteriales bacterium
GAAGATGATGGTATAATCCTTTGGAATGCTGTTATAGACCTCTTCGACACACGCGATGGCGTCGTGCGCGTCCTGCATATATTCGGGACCCATCCAGCCAAAGTCATGACCCGTGTTATCGGTGTCGGCAAGGTAGAGGAAGAGGAAATCGGGGTTTTGCTCGTTGATATATTTGATGGCGCGGGGAGTGATGATCTCGTTGACGTTTTTGTAATTATAGCAACTCAGATAGTCGCAGGCATCGAGCTTGCCGGGGCGGCAGACGTCGCGGAGCTGATCCCAGGTTATAAACATGGCGCACTTCTTTTTGGCTCTCTTGAGAACCTCAACGATGCCGTCGATCGGGCGCACCTGAGGAGTATACGTGTTGGTCGTGGTGCCGTGGCGCACGGGGTCTACGCTGTGAAACAGAGACACGTGGCAGGGCAGGGTAACCGAGGGGAACACGGTCTGCGCCGAAAGAGAGTAGGTTGCCAGCTCCTTCATTTTTTCGGCAAAGGGATGGCCGCAGCTCATCATAGCATCGGGGCGCATACCGTCCGCAAGAATCAAAATTACTTTTTGTGCCATATTTATAAAACCTCCGTGAGTTTTTATTTTTTCTTCGTATCAAGCACCAGATTTGCCGCCCTCGGAATATTCGTAACGGTGACCTTGCCGGGGCAGATTGCCTTTTCGCCGTCGAGAGTCCATGGGGTGCCGTGTGCCATCTCGAAAGTAACGTGGCGGGTGCGGAAGAATTTTATCAGCTTGCAATCACGCAAATTGGACTGCATGACAGCCATTGCGATCTGGCTGAGCTCCGCGGGGTCCTTCGGCATCGTGACGAGCACGACCTCGAAAAGTCCGTCCGACATATCAACCTCGTCCTCGCCAAGCTTGACGACTCCGCCGACAGAGCGCGTGTTGCTGACCGCGCCGAATGCGAGGTCGGAAATTATGCGCTTGCCCTCGGACGTGGTGCAGACGGTGCGGATCGGCTTGATCTTGAAAAAGTCGTTGACGCCCGAAAGGACATACGCGAGGTAGCCGAGATTGTTCTTGACCGACTGCGGCGTGGTATAGGACGGCGACGAAAACGCGCCAAACGAGGCGATATAGCTGAAATATCTCTCCGCGCCAAAGCGTCCAAGGTCGAAATTGAGCAGCTTACCGCGATTTAAGTTCTCCGCGATCTCTCTCGCCGCCTCGGCGGGATCGAGCGGAAGTCCGAGTCCGTTGGCAAAATCATTCGTCGTTCCCGCGGGGATGTAGCCGACGGGCATTTTCGAATGCGCCTCGCGCAGACCCGTGAGCACCTCATTAAGCGTGCCGTCGCCGCCGCAGCAAAGCACGGCATCGCATCTGCCCTCGGCGTGAAGCCCCGCCGCCTCGCGCGCAAGACGGATGGCATCGCCCCGTCCCTTGGTCAAAAGGACGGTGGGAACGACGTCATGCGCCGACAGCGCCTCGATCACTCCAAAGAGCGCGGCTTTGCCCTTGAGCTTTCCCGAAACGGGATTTACGATCAGGATTACGTTTTTCATTTTCTCCACTTATTTGCGAGATCCATTCTGTTAGTTAAGAGGGTATCAATTCCCATCGAGAAATACTTGTCGTAGTCCTCGGCGGTGTCGGCGTAGTAGAGATTGCAGTTGATGCCCGCCGCGTGCATCTTTTCGATGAGCGCCTCGTCGAACATACCGAGCCAGAACTGAACGCCCGAGCAATGGTATTTCGTCGCCATTTCGTAGATCTCGACGGTGTCCTTGGGGAGCTGGATAGCGGTGCGCGGGATCTCGGGCGCGACCTTTTCCATCCATTCAAGCTCGGAGGGCGAGCCGGCGAAATAGACGCTACCGTGAGCGTTGTACTTATCCACAAGCTTTACAAGCTCGCGAATCAGATAGCCGTCCTCGCCGTGCTCCTTGAGGTGCATATTGAAGACGATCTTGTTCGCAAACTGCGCGAAAACCTCCTCGGCGGTGCAGAAACCGACCTCCCAGCCGTGCTTTACGCCGATATTGAGCGCGAGAAGCTCGTCGAGAGTTTTCTCTTTGAGCTT
>JAZTWS010000156.1:0-9309 GCA_045636005.1 Eubacteriales bacterium
TTTTGGCATCTTTCATAACTGAATATCCAATGTTTTGAGCAATAAGAGAATCGAAAAATTTTGTGGGAGAGCCTTTCGTCCCGACAGATCCGCTGAATCCGCACAAATCAAATTTTATCGGATTAAATTTAAGTTCACTTGTTTTTCTCATAGTATCCATACCTCGTTTTAATTCTTTTTTTGCTTCAAACAAGTGCCACTTGACCGTGCCGAGAGGAATATCCAAATCTTTAGCAATATCAGCTTGCTTGCGATTTTCAAAATAATACGCAATAATAATCTTTCTCTGCAGTTTTGAAAGATAGGCTATTTCGCTTTGTAATCTGCGAATGGTATCAGCATTATCGTCTTCGCCCTGCATTGAATCGGGGTCGGAAATTATTTCCGCCATCTCATCAATACAAGCCCCTATGGTGCTCTTGGCAGTATCACGGTAATAATTGCTAAGCGCATTATGCGCAATCGTCCAAATGAATTTGCTGGCATCCCCGATATCATCTTTGATCAAAAGCGCGCGGGACGCCTTTAAAACGATATCCTGTGAAAGATCCTCCGCGTCGTGTGCGTTTTTGGATCGCTTCAGCGTAAAGCCGAATATGGGTTTCAGATATTCAGTTATGATTTTTTCGGCATCTTGTCTGTTCACTTGTTTTCTCCTCGTTGAAAGCTTTCACCCATATAGACACGAAATTTGAAAAAGGTTGGAAAATTTTATAATAATGGCAATAACCCCGTCAGTTTTAAAATCTGTCGGGGTTATCGGCATGAATTATTCCAATTCAAAAAGCTTAATGGATTTGATGGCACTTCCCTCCTCGTACTCGCGCACCTCGCCGAGTGCGAAAAAGCTGCCGTCCTCACGGCATACACGAACTCGTGTATTTTCCGCAAGGCTCGTTCCGATCTTTTTTTGATAGATCTCACATCCGCTTCGAAAAAGTCGCTCGTAAAAGGTTGGAAGCTTTACTTTCGGAAGCGAATCAAAAAGCGACTCGGTCGGTATCAAAAGTGAATGCAACGCCGTTTCGTCCATGTTCTGTAAAGCCTCAAGCGTTTGGCTTTGCTCGATGGAGAAGCCGCCCGTCTCCGTCCGTTCCAGCGCCGCCATAACTGCACCGCATCCAAGAGCTGTGCCAATGTCCGCGCAAAGCGTGCGAATATAGGTTCCGGAGGAGCATTCCACGTCAAGAATATAGTCGCTCGCGCTCTCGGTGGGTGTGCATACGAGCGAGAAAATTGTAACCTCGCGCGCCTGACGCTCCACGGTAATGCCTTTTCTTGCAAGATCAACAAGCTTTTGCCCTCGCACCTTGAGCGCACTATACATCGGGGGAACTTGGGAAATATTGCCCACGAAGCCTTCACAAGCCGCCAAAACCTGCTCGGTGCTTGGTAATTCCTTGGCTTCGGAAAGAATATTTCCCGTAATATCCTCGCTATCGGTCGTGATACCAAGACGCATAACGGCACGGTAACGCTTTTGGTCAGACACCAAATACTCCGCCGCTTTTGCCGCGCGACCGACAAGAACCACCAAAACGCCCGTTGCCATGGGGTCAAGCGTTCCCGTGTGGCCAACGCGTCGCGTTCCGTATAAGCGCCTCACCTTATTTACAATGTCGTGTGAGGTGACGCCCGCGTGCTTGTTGATCACAAGAACGCCGCTTGGCTCAAGACCTCCGTTTTGTTCTTTCATTCCGATCTCCTCACAGAATCATATCCTCGGTTTTCATCTTGGGGACGTGATGTACGTCGTTTTCGTCACGGTAGTATGTAAGCTTGCCGTCTACTGCATCTTCAATGATCACAGTCTCGTCGGGCTTGCCGAGCGCAAGGATCAAACGAGGCTTTTGATTTGGTGGAATGTTAAGAAGCGTAGAGATCTTTTCCGCATCAAAGCTTCCGATCATACAACCGCCAAGCTCCATCTCAGCTGCCGAAAGCATAATGGTCTGTGCGGCAATGCCAACGTCGCGCGTGAAAATATCCTGCTCGGCACAGATCACGATGTAAGCGGTAGGCTCGTGGCCCGTTGGCGGGAAATGACGGTCGGTAAGCGCGCCTGCCCACTTTGTAAGAGCCAATACCTTTTCACACTCCGTTTTTTCATAACACAAACGGAAGCGAAGTCCCTGTCCGTTTCGGGTGGACGGAGTATATCTAATATTGTCAATCAGTCTTACAAGTGTTTCTTTTGAGACACTTACAGAGCTATCGAAGCTGCGATAACTTCTATTTTTCAGCAAAAGATCGCGAATCATTCCTCATTCTCCTTTATTGGAAATCGTAAACGCGCCGCATAGATCGGCTGTCCCTTGGACGAAAAGAGTGTTTCGTATTCGGTCATTACGTTTCCCTCGTTGTGTTCGGAATGGTGCAGGTCGCGCGTGATCCACTCGGTCTCAAGTCCAAACACCGCAAATTCCTCAATGCTGAAATCAAAAAGTCCCTCGTTGTCGGTCTTAAAGGCAAGAATGCCGTTCGGCACCAACAATTCCTGATACAGTGCAAGAAACGTATGATAGGTCAAACGTCTTTTCGCGTGTCCGGATTTGGGCCAAGGATCGCTGAAATTGAGATAAATGCAGTCTATGCTTCCCTTAGGAAACCACTCGAGCAGATTTTTTGCGTCACCAATCAAGAAACGCAGATTGTCATTTCTCTCCTCGGAAGACTTTTTCGCCTTTTCCAAAGCAAGACACGCAACGTCCGGCACCTTTTCCATGGCAATAAAATTCACGTCAGGATACGCGTTTGCCATGCCACAAGCAAAGCTTCCCTTTCCGCAACCGATCTCAAGATGAAGCGGCTTCTTGCAAGGAAAAGCATATTGTGGCTCATTCTTCAAGCTTTCAACGTCGGTTATTAACAGCTCGCTGCAGGCTTCAATTCTTGCTGCCCCGTTTTTCTTTTTTCTCATTCTCATAAAGCACATATCCTTTCTTTTTGGAAGGCGTTATTGACATTTTTTCTTATGTATGATATTATATTTTAGAACAGAATAATTACTAAAAGGAGGATATTATATGACGACTTCTGAAATTCGTGCAAAGGCGCGCGAACAACTCGATAACAATATTTTTAGCAACAAATGGCTTTATGCTTTAGTGGTTTGCTTGATTGCTTCCGCCATACTCGGTGTGGTTTCTGCTACCGGCATCGGCGCACTTATTCTTACAGGTCCGCTTACCTTTGGATTGACCAAGGTCTTTTTGAACCTTACAAGAAGTGACGAGCCTGTTAAAATTGAGGATGCCTTTAGCGGATTTACCACCGATATCGGCGGTAATATCATTCTCGGTCTTCTTATTGCTATATTTACTTTCCTTTGGTCTTTGCTTTTTATCATTCCCGGCATTGTAAAGGCATACAGCTACTCTATGGCATTTCACATTAAACACGACAACCCTTCTTACACATGGCAACAGTGCATGGATGAAAGCCGCCGTATGATGAATGGCAATAAAATGAGACTTTTTATTCTTGATCTAAGCTTCATTGGTTGGATCATCGTTGGGGCGCTCTGCTTTGGCATCGGAACGCTTTGGGTGACCCCCTATATAGAAGCGGCGCATGCAAACTTTTACGAAGACATTTGTCGGAAATAAACCGAAAAGCAAGGGGCATCTCTCAAAGAGGTGGCCCCTTCCTTTATCTTTGATTATACGTTGAAGCGGAAAAGCACGATATCGCCGTCGGCAATTACGTACTCTTTACCTTCGCTTCGAAGAAGTCCGGCTTCCTTCACGGCATTCATCGTTCCAAGACGAACGAGGTCATCAAAGGATACGATCTCAGCACGAATAAAGCCTCGTTCAAAATCACTGTGGATCTTTCCTGCCGCCTGCGGAGCCTTGGTTCCCTTGCTGATTGTCCACGCACGCACTTCCTTGGGGCCCGCAGTCAGATAACTGATAAGACCAAGAAGCGCGTAGCTTGCCTTGATCAAGCGGTCAAGACCGCTCTCCTCAATACCCATATCCTCAAGGAAAGCCTTCTTTTCTTCGGCGTCAAGCTCGGCAATTTCTGCCTCAATGCCGGCGCAGATGGCAATGATTTCGGACTTTTCGCTTTCGGCATAGGCCTTCAGCTTGCAGTATCTTTCATTTTCAAGCGGCTCATGTCCTGCTTCTTCCTCACAGACGTTCGCCACATAAATGATCGGCTTCATCGTCAAAAGCGGCGACTCCTCGAGAATGGCCCTCTCCTCCTCGGAAAGCTCCATGGTTCTTGCACACTTGCCTTCCTCCAGAACGACCTTCACGCGCTCCAAAAGCTCCACCTCGGAGGCAAGAGTCTTGTCGCCCTTCATGGCCTTTTTCACGCGGTCGATTCTTCTATCGAGAATTTCAATATCCGAGAAGATCAGCTCAAGATTGATGGTCTCCAGGTCACGCATCGGGTCAATGTTACCGTCTACGTGAATAATATTGTCATCTTCAAAGCAACGGACGACGTGAACGATAGCGTCCACCTCGCGAATGTGCGAAAGGAATTTGTTGCCAAGTCCCTCTCCCTTGGATGCGCCCTTGACAAGACCTGCAATATCCACGAATTCGATGACGGCAGGCGTGTATTTTTCGGGGGTATACATCTCCGCCAAAACGTCAAGACGGCTGTCGGGAACGGCAACCACGCCGACGTTGGGCTCGATCGTACAGAACGGGTAATTTGCGGATTCTGCGCCTGCATTGGTCAGCGCGTTAAAAAGTGTGCTTTTGCCAACGTTTGGCAAACCAACGATACCAAGTTTCATGTTTCTGCCTTTCAAAGTCTTTATTTTTCTATCTTCCCTATTATATACCATTTTTCATCTTTTGGCAAGAGCGATTTTATATTTTTTGAAACAAATTCTAAAAAAACTATTTTCATTTTCGCAAAAACATGGTATACTATATGGGAATAGGAATAATTTGCTTGTTTTTGGCAAAATTCACACACTCATCACAGGATTTCCTATTTCTTCTTTTATAATAAAATTGAAATACTTATATGCAGGAGGACTTGTTATGATGGACACCAAAATACTCATTGTAGACGACGACCCCGCCATTTGTGACGTCATCAAGATCTACTTTGAGAATGAGGGTTATGAGATCAAAATTGCAAACGATGGTGCGGAGGGCGTAAACTATTTTAAAATGTACGAGCCTGACCTCGTGTTGCTCGACATTATGCTTCCGAAAAAAGACGGTTGGCAGGTCTGCCGAGAGATTCGCGAAATCTCTTCCAAGCCCGTCATCATGATCACCGCCAAGGGCGAGGTCTTTGATAAGGTCTTGGGTCTTGAGCTTGGTGCTGACGATTTTGTGGTCAAGCCCTTTGACATGAAGGAGCTGTCGGCAAGAGTAAAGGCGGTGCTCCGTCGCTCGCAGGCACACTCTGCGCACGATGACGACGAAGTCATCAAATTTGAAAACATTGAGATCAGTCTCCAAAAATATGAGCTGAAGCTGAACGGTAAATCGGTGGATATTCCCCCGAAGGAGCTTGAGCTTCTCTACTTCCTCGCCTCCAATTATAATCGCGTATTTACCCGCGATCAGCTGTTGGACAAGGTATGGGGCTTTGACTATCTCGGTGACTCCCGTACCGTAGATGTTCACGTGAAACGTTTGCGCGAAAAGCTGGAGGGTGTTTCGGATAAATGGATCCTCAAAACCGTTTGGGGCGTTGGCTATAAATTCGAGATTTTGAGCTGATGCCTTGTCAAGCGTGACAAACAGAAAAAGGATGCAGTATGTTTAAAAGCGTTTTTGCCAAATATATTACGGCGTTTATCCTTATCATTTTCATCAGCTTCTCTATGATGCTTTCGATCATCGTCTCCCTTGTCAACAATTATTCGGTCAATATTCGCTCGGAGATCGTAAAAAGTGCGGCACGCTCGGCCGAATCCTATTTGACGCTTCGCTTTGAAGCGGCGGATTCCGACGATCTTCGCAACTTTGTTCTTGAGAACTATACCGATGTTAACAACATCATGGAGTCGGTTGCCAAAAACTGCGACGGCGTTTCGCTTATGCTTGCTGATCGAAGCGGCAATTTGATCCTATACGCACATCCCGAAAAATCCGGGTATTTTCAAACCTCGGTTTTTCTTCCCACGGATATGCACGAATCGCTTCTTGATAAACAGGATGCAAGATCGGTAGGAACGCTTTCGGGCGTGTTTGATTCTGCGTATATCTCCTATGCAACACCAATGTTGGATGACGAAGCAAATTATTGCGGATCGGTGATTGCCAGCACCTCGGGAAGCTCGGTAGAAACGCTTCTCAACAAGATGATCAAAACCATCTTCATTTCTTCGCTTTGGATCCTAATCGCCGTGTTGATCGCTGTGTATTTCATCACGGAAATGATCACAGGCCCCCTTCGCGAGATGAATAAGGCGGCTAAAAAATTCGGAAGCGGACGATTTGATATTCGCGTTCCCGTACGAGGAAACGACGAGGTGGCCGAGCTTGCCAAAGCCTTTAACGACATGGCTGCGTCACTTGACAATTTTGAGAACACGAGAAATACGTTCATGGCGAATGTTGCTCACGATTTGAGAACTCCCATGACGACGATCTCGGGTTTTATCGACAATATTTTGATCGGCGCCATCCCCAAGGAGAATGAGGCTTATTACCTCGGGATTATCAAAGAGGAGATCAAACGCCTCTCAAGGCTTGTCTCTTCTCTTTTGGATATTACGCGCTTGCAGGCAGGTGACCGCAAGCTCGTCATGGCAGATTTTGACATCTGCGAGCTTGCTCGCTTGATCTTGATTTCCTTTGAGCAAAAGATCGATTCCAAAAAGCTCAACGTGGAATTTGAATGCGAAGAAGAGCGAATGACGGTAAATGCCGATCGAGACGCCATTTATCAAATTCTGTATAATATCTGCGATAACGGTGTTAAATTTGCGCGAGAGGGCGGCGATTATCGCATTCGTATTAAAAACGCGGACAAAAAGAAAATACTTGTAAGCGTTTATAATACCGGCGACGGTATTTCCCCCGACGACCGGCCCCATATCTTTGAGCGCTTTTATAAGGCTGACAAGAGTCGCGGTATCGATAAAAACGGTGTGGGATTGGGAATGTATATCTCGCGAACGATCATCGAGGCCCACGGGGAAAAAATATGGGTAGAAAGCAAATATCATGAATTCAGTGAATTCTTCTTTACCCTTCCTAAAGGAAGCCAAAATTAAAATCCCCACTATCATAAAGCAAAGAAAGGTATACCCATGGACGAAAAAAACACGAACTTAGAGAATCAAAACATTGAGGAAACGCCAGAGACGAGCCCATCGAACGATGGCGTAAATCAAGAGAATATGGCTGTTGCCGCAACCGAAGAAGATAGCGTCCCCGTTTCTGCGCAGGCAGAAACCGAAAAGCCCACCCCAACCGTCGTATACCGTTGGGATTATCACGAGCAGGCACGGGTGGACCGTTCGCGTTCTTCAAAAAGAAAACATGGCGGCAAAGCTCTGTACGCCGTCATTCTCGGCGCGGTCTTTTTACTGACTATATTGCTTTTGGTAGGGGCAATTCTCCTTGGCAATTTCGTCAAGCCGGCCGACGAGGAGGATGCATACGCCTCCATTAGCGATCTTTATGAGGCTTGTCTTCCCTCTTACGTTGCAGTAAGCACCGTCACATCTTCAGGCGAGGGTACGGGCTCGGGTATCATTCTTACATCCGATGGATATATTGCAACCAACTATCATGTAGTAGAAAACGCAAAAACGATTCGAGTTCTTACAAACGACGGTCAATCCTATGATGCGGAGTTCATCGACGGTGACGAGTTAAATGACGTTGCCGTGCTCAAGGTAGAAGCACACAACCTCAAGGCCGCCAAAATCGGAACCTCGGAAAATTCCCGCGTGGGTGACCAAGTCATAGCAATCGGAACCCCTCATAGCATTGATTATCAAGGAACGATGACGTCGGGATATATTTCGGCACTGAACCGCCGCTTCGTTGAGCAAAACGAAAACGGAACGGTAAAAAAGGTTCTGTACCTCATTCAGACCGACACAAGCGTAAATCCGGGAAACTCGGGTGGCCCGCTCTTTAACCGAAACGGTGAAGTCATCGGAATCGTCACACTGAAAATCGCAGGAGCCAACTACGAGGGACTTGGCTTTGCGCTTCCGATGGAAAGCGTAATGCCTCTGATAAACGACATCATGAGAAACGGCGAGATCACGGATCCCGATGCAGGCGGTGCCAATCACGGCGCAGCACTTGGCGTCAGCGGATTCGATGCCGTAAAGGATACGAAATATCTCCTGACAGGTAATTATCACTTCGAAGTTGTTTTTGACGAAGAGCTTGGCGAGGATTGCATATTGTATCCCTCCCTTTACGGAGACATCAAAGTTCCGATCAGCGACGAGGATCTGCTTGCGCAGTACAATATTACAGATTACTTTATCTTTACTGCCGAGCATACCGGTGTGGTGGTCATGTCTACTACAGAAAACTTTGATTCATCAAAGCAATTGGAGACATACGATATCATTCTCACCGCCGACGGCAAACCTTGCACGCAAACAACAACTCTTCGCGCATTGGTCTCCACCAAGAAGATCGGCGCAGAGATCGAGCTTGAGATCTTCCGTGACGGTGAAATCCTCACGGTGAGCGTAAAACTTGGTGCTTCCGCCAACATGGAAGACTAACAAAAAGGTTGCAGAACTTTGTTCTGCAACCTTTTTTAATTACTTATAAAGCGGGCCGTATGTCTCGCAAGCGCGGTAGTCCTGTCCCTCTTTGTCCATGCCGAATGCGTTCCATGCGGCAGGACGGAAAATGTCGTCCTTGGGAACATTGTGCATACATACGGGAATGCGAAGCATCGAGCACATGGTGATAAGGTCGGCACCAATGTGGCCGTAGGAAATGGCACCGTGGTTGGCTCCCCAATTCTGCATTACGTCGTAAGCCGTCTTGAAGGGAGAGCCCTCCTTGCCGTCACAACGGGGTGCAAACCATGTGCAAGGCCATGTGGGATCGGTACGCGCCATCAGCTTGTCGGTGACCTCGTCGGGAAGCTTCACCGTCCAGCCCTCTGCGATCTGAAGAACCGGGCCAAGCCCCTTCACGAGATTCAGACGAATCATGGTGGCGGGCATTTCTGCACGCGTTACGAAATGGCTGGAGAATCCGCCGCCGCGGAAGTTGTCAAAGCCTGCCTCGCACCATACGGTAGCGTCGGTCATCTTCTTGATGTCCTCGTCGGTAACCTCCCACCACTTCTTCATTACAGCGTTGCCGTTCTCGTCGGTGCATACACCAGATGCAT
>JAZTWS010000157.1:0-7527 GCA_045636005.1 Eubacteriales bacterium
GACTCGGTAAGCCCAATGTTGTTGACAAGCGCGATTATCACAAGGAAGGAAATGCTCACAAGAAGCTCCTGAAAGGCGATCGGAACACCGAGCCTACATATCTTTTGAATGTGAGCGCCTACCGGACGAACGTTTCGGAACGAAAAACGAAACGGCAGTTCCCTTTTGCGAAGAATGAGGAGCGACAACACGACGCTGATCGCCTGCGCGAATATCGTTGCAAATGCCGCGCCCTTGGCACCCATACCGAACACCGCCACGAGCAAGAGGTCACCGAGAATATTCATCACGCAGGCAATGGCTACCGTGATAAGCGGCATTTTGGAATCACCGATCCCTCGGAAAATACTGCCAAGCAAATTATAGGCAACGATAAACAAGGTTCCCGCCGAACAGATAACGACGTAGGAAACCGTTGCGTCAAAGGCTGCCGCCGGAGCGTTCATCACCCGAGAGAGCGCGGGAGCGACCAAGATCATAACAACGGTAAGCACCACCGCAAGACCGCCGAAAAGACAGATGCCGCTGCCGATAATGCTTCCCGCCTCGTCCTTTTCCCCCGCGCCGATCTTCTCGCCGACGTACACCGTCAGCCCCATAGCAAGACCCGTTATTACGATGGTCATCGTGTGCATGACATGACTACCCGTAGATACGGCCGACACGTACACGTCGGCAAGGTCACCGCCGAACTGACCTACGATAAGAAGGTCGACCGCGCCGTACATGGCCTGCAAAAATAGTGCCAAAAGCACGGGCAACGCAAAGCGAATGAGCGGTGAAAATATTTTTCCTTCGGTAAAATTCTCGAATCGTTTCATTTTTCTCTCCCTGTGGCAAACAAAAACGCCGACAAGATAACCCGCACAAGCAGTTGTCTTAATCCGGCATTGTAGATACGATTTACAACATCCTTCGATGAACTTGCATATTATACCACATTTTCCGAAGAATGTCAAGGAACGGGCGGTAAATTGTGACGGCTATCGTAAAAAAACGGCAGTTCAACAACAGAACGACAATTTGCAAGAATCCCAAGCCTACGATTGCCACGCTTTGCGTGATTGCCCTCTTTGTGATCTTCACATTCACCACGCCCGAGATAGGCATTTTCAAGGATCCGCTAACAGGGACATACGGAATATAAGAATTGCCGATGAAGAATCAAAAGATTCCTCATCGGCATTTTCTTATTTAACTTTTAAAATATTGATTTTCTCTTTCTTCAAAAGGAATGCATACGCTATGAGCGACACGATGCTATCAAAGGCGTTACCGATACCGAACAGCAGAGCTATACCTGTGAGTGTAGGAGTCCATACGTTTGTTGCGTAGAGTATGAACGCGATTCCGTAATAGATCGAGTTGGTAACCACCGACTCAAAGAGCATATAATTTGTCTTGCCAAGTCCGTAGAAAGTGGAGTCAAACACATTCTGAATGGCGTACAGTACATAAAAGCCGACAAGTAGCATCACTAGTCCAAAAAGCTTATCTACGTCGGCAAATCCGAGCACATGCGTCATAAACGTCTTCCACACAGGAATGCTGGCCAGCCACAGTGCCGAGATAATTACCGTAATGCCGAAATAACCGAGCGAGTTGCGACGGATATTCTCTTTGTCTGCCGCCACCTCTTGCTTGATCAACTCGCCAAGCGAAAGCACCGGTAGAAGAAGCCATCCCCAAATGAAGTTATTTGCTACCCAATATGTGCCCTGCTCCCCCACAACATTGACCATACGCGCAATCATCACCATATAGGCAACATTGCGCACGAGCGACTCCATGCCTGAAATACTGCCAACCTTTACAAATTCCTTGGCCCAAGAGAAATTGAGTTTTGCCTTGGAAAACGCCTTAATTCCTTCCTCGGCAAGAAGCACGAGGGAGACGGCAAGCAACAATGCGTTAACAATGATGTTGGAATAGCCAATTCCGTTGACACCGAGATTTGCCGACATGGGCAAGGTAGAAACGAGGAAGGTATCGGAAATCAGACATAACACAAGGCGTGCGCCGGTGAGTGCATAAAGGTATTTGCTTTTGTTGACTGTTACAAGTGCGACAAGCGCAAATTGCGTGAGAATGGAGAAGATATTCGCAATGCTCTCAATGCGTATGTAAGATGCCGAAACATCTATGATACTTACATCGGTCGCCATAAGCGTTAGCATTGGTTGGGCAAAGACTAGTACGACGGCGGAAAGAACGGCGTAAACGCCAAGCGAGATCAGCATACCTGTTCGAACTCGATTGGAGAACTCGTCCTTATCCTCCTTGACCTTACCTACGAAATAAAATAGCGGTAAGATAATTGCCTCGTTCATGATCTCATAGAGCAGATTCACCCATGAGAGTTGCCCTGCAATTGAGAATGAATATTCACTGGGCAACCGACCGAGAAAAAATACACGCACGGTTGTGTAGATCGTCGGCGCAAGTCCGAGGACAAAGAGGGCGGTGAAAAGCTTGTAATTGATGTTGCGGAGTGACAATTTGATCTTGGAAAACATATTCGTTTCCCCCTTTTTCAGATAAGCAAAGAGGACAAAAGAAGCGCCTACAATCTTTTATAGATGTTCAATTCTATCTGCTTTATGACATAGATAAAATCCGCATCGCTCTTTCCCGTGGGATCGGGCAAGCCCCAATCCTCATCAAAGGCTCTGCTGATAAAAGGACACGCCACGCCACATCCCATGGAGATCGCAACGTCGGGCGGCGGTATCTTGTCAATCGTTTTGCTGTACTGTGTCAGCTCCATATCGATGCCGTAAAGCTCCTTCATCAGCCGCACCGCATCTTGATTGATTTGCGGCTTGGTTTGGGTACCTGCCGAGTAAAAGTCGAACTCATCACCGCGAAGATGCTTTCCGAGAGCTTCCGCAATTTGACTGCGGCAGGAATTATGTACGCAAATAAACGCTATCTTCTTTTTCATTGGAAGGGACACCTCACCCCAATACATTGATTGTTCTGTGCCGAATGCACACACTTGACCTCGCCGAGTTCCATTTCTATTCCGAGATACTCTTTTGCAAACGCTACGGCTTGGATGATAGCGAGATAGGAATCACGCTTACAACAACGGGGACCGCCGACCTCGCCGATTGCGCCAAGCGCAGAGGCGGTCATCTTATTTGACAAGCCCCACGCCTCGTTGGCAAGCGGAGTGGCGCCCGTCGCAATAGACACGAACATTCCCGCGCTCACGCCTGCGCCGCAAGCTCCCCAAAATCCGCACGCACCGCCGGGAACCATCTTTCCTCTCGCCTGCATTTCGGATAGCGCTTTCACAAGGTCAATATCGCCGCCTGCATTTTTATATGCGGTAAGCAATGCCGAGCCGACCATCACGTGATGCTCGGGGCCGTGCATATGGCAAAACGGCAAGACAAACATCTTTTGCATGATCGCGATCGGATCCTTCGAGGTTTCGGCAAGGCATACGCCGACAATACTATCCATTCCCTGCGTGTGACACTCGTTGCACACGTAATGCCCGTTCTCGCAAACGGTTTTGCTATTCTCTTTTCGATGGCAGATGGCGCATTCCATCGGCTCGTCGTTTTCCAAATATTTCAGCGGTGCTCCGCAGATAAGGCATTCGTCTTTCATCATCATTTCCTCTTAAAGTAGATCCGTATTACCCCTTCTTCGCCGTCGCCGCAAGATATATCGCGTACGCGCCGCTGATCAGGGTAAGAAGCAAACAGGAAAGTACCTGCCGTCCCGTCGTTTGCGCTTCAACCGCAAACACGCTAAAAGCATTGAAAAGGCCGTGGGTAACGATACAAGCCATAAGGCTTTTGGTTCTGCAATATATCATCACGAACATAAATCCTGCGGCCGTAGCGTAAACCACCTGCAAAAGATTGGGAAGGAGCGCCACGCCCGATCCGTTTATAAGATTTATGATATGCCCGATGCCGAAGGTCACACTCGAAACGATCACCGCGGCCCTCGGACTATCCTTGCGCATGGCTTCAAACAAAAGACCGCGAAAGATGACCTCCTCCAAAAATCCAACGCAAAGCATCGTGAGGATATAGAGGACAGTTTCAAGCATATCGTGGCTTACGGCCACCCCGTTCCAAAAATTTGCCGTCAAAAGAAGAACGAGCGGAATATAATAGAGCATTGTACGTGCCGACAAATTGGCGCGGCAGAGTCCGTAGATCTTCCGGAGGCCGTATTTTCTGAAAAAGAAAAGCAAAACGACCGAAAGCACAAGACCGACGGCAAGCGAAAATAGCTTGCGCACACCAAACCACTCCGAAAGCGCGTCGCCCACGGACATCAGAACGCAGTAGGCCACGATCCACGCGACCGCAAACCAAATTTTGCTTGTATCATATAACTTTTTGAGCATATTTTCTCCCGTATTTTTTATCGAAGCACCGTTCGAATTGCCCAAAGCTGAAGCCGCTTGGGCAGGATATGTAAAAGCAGTAAAAGCGGATTGCGGTTGATGCTATACGCAAAACGCGGGTGCCGTTTCTGCAAAATGCGCAAGGTCTTTTGCGCAATTTTGGCAGGAGGCACACATCTTGCCTCCACGCGACACACGATCCGCTTGAAGCGCTCGGCGTTGCAGGTGTAAAGCGCGGTCTTCTCGCAAAAGCACTCAAGCGCATCGGTCGAAACACCGAGCATGCCCGTGTCGATCGCCCCCGCGCGAAGAACCGAAACGGGGATACCAAGCAGTTGAAGCTCCATGGCAAGCGAATAGGCATATTTGTCCAGCGCGGCCTTGGTCACGGCGTAAATTCCCGTGAAAGGCAACGGATCGAGCGGGGCCAGCTCGCTCGTGGCAATCAAAATACGGCTTTCCTTCCGAAGAAGCGGCAAAAAGATTTTATTTACGAGAAACGCGCCGCGCATATTCACGTCAAAGATGCGGCGAAAGGACTCGTCCTCCATCTCCGCAAGCGAATCCAACATATAGATCCCTGCGAAATGCACGATAGCCCAAAGCTCGTCGGTATCCTGCCGCACGCGCGCAAGTGCTCCCAAAAGGCTTTCCTCGGAGGTGATATCCGCCTCAATCGGAACAACTCCCTCCTCTGCCTCGTCCACATGCCGATCCAGCGCGAAAACGAGGAAGCCCCTCTCGCGCAAAAGCCCTACCGTCGCACGCCCCATACCGCCGTATGCGCCGGTCACAAGTATGCTTTTCATCGTTCTTCCCTTCATTCTCCCATCACGCGCACGAGATCTTCCCGATCCTTGCGCTTTTTGGTTCGAAGCGGATCGCCCTCCTTGGCGTAGCCAAGCGTGATCACGAGACGCACCGCGCCGTCAAGCTGGCAGGCCTCGCGGATCTCGGCCTCGTTGAGCCATCCGAGAATGCAGCTTCCAAGCCCCTGTGCCGTAGCCTCTGCCGTTATGTAGGCCGAAAGAATGCCGATGTCGATCGAGCGGTAGTCGTTTTTCTTGAGCCGTGCGCCAAGTGCCGCCTTTGCCACGTAAGGCTTCTCCGAAATGACCAGCATAACGGGCGCGTCGGGCGCGAATTGATTGATTCCCATATCCTTGGTGGCCTCGGCTACCCGTTTCGCGAGCGCCCCCTTGCAAACCGTAATATAATAAGGTTGTCCGTTGCACGCCGAGGGTGCCAAACGCGCGGCAGCAAGAATGGCGTCAAGCTTCTCTTCCTCGACCTTGCGCGCAGGGTCATAGCTTCGGCAAGACTGTCTGTTTTCTGCAATTTCCATAAAATTCATATTCACGTCTCCTCACTTGGCAGGTTTTCTATATTTATTTTATCATAAAACATCAAAATAGTAAATAGGACGGCTGAAAAAATCAGCCGTCCTATTTTATTATTCCTTACTTAACACCTTTTTCTGCCAGGATTTTTGGTTGCACTTGGGGCATCTCATGTGACGCGTTCTGCCCATATGTGCCGCCATAAAAACGCTTTTATACGTAGGCACATACCGGTGTCCGCACTCGGCGCACTCATAGTAGCCCGCAGTCTGCTCGATCTTGAGCATAAAGGGCGTGGCGATCAAGAGCGGGGCGAAGCCAATCAGGATCAGTACAATGCGAAGCCACTCCTCCATCTGTACAAACGAGGCAACCATCGTAAGCGCAAGCATAACGGCAATGCATATCATACCAACCACGATCTCAAGGAACAAAAGCCTCTTGTCTGCCTGTTCCTTGGCTTTTACCATTTCCAATAAGTTGTTTTCCATTTCCTTGTTATAGTTCTCCATTGTAACTACCTCCCCACAAAGTAAATCGTTTACCGTAATTTTGAGGATTTCACAGAGCGTGAGCATGATCGAAGCGTCGGGCAATGACCTTCCCGTTTCCCACTTCGACACGGCACGGTCGGTGATATCCAGCTTTTCCGCCAACTGCATTTGCGTCAAGCCCTGCTTTTTGCGGCAGTCGGCAATAAATTTTCCAATCTTGATCGGATCCATCGGAAGCCCTCCTTTCGCTATCAGTATAACGCGTATTTCACGTAAAATCTACATACCGATGGTTGAATAGGGAGACATCAACCACGAGTAGAGTTCCATTTTTCGGGATGGATACTTGCAATTTTATATAACGCCTCTACCAAACAAACGGTATCAAACGGTATTTTACCTTTTTCTTATATTCCCAATACCCTGCAAGCTCTTGTTCGAGAAATGTTTCCTCGTGCCTTATGCGTTTTGCGATAAGAAACGGATAGGCGAGAAAAATCACGAAGGAATACACCGAGCCCAAAACGAACGGCATGGACAAGAACAAAAGCAAGGTGGCACTGTACATCGGATGCCGTACCACGCCGTAAAGCCCTTTGTCGATCACCCTTTGCCCGTCCTGTACCTCGATCGTGCGGCTAAGATAGGTATTTTCGCGCAGCACCTCGGCGTAAAGAAGATAGGCCGCAAAAAATAGCACCGCGGCGACCACCGAGACGACTCTTGGCAGCGTGTACCAATGAAAGCGCACGCCAAAGCCAGCCACCATAAAGCCTGCCAAAAACATAAGACCGCTCAGCTTCACCACGAGGTTTTGCTCCCGTTGTTTTTCCTTGGCCTCCAGACGCTTTTGCAAAAGACTCGGATTTTTCCACATCATAACAAGTCCCGCAAAAAACATCGGCACAAACAAAATTCCCATAAAAAGCCAACCGTTAAAAAAGGCAAAGGTACCTGCAGGCCAAAAGATCAGTACGCCGACCAAAACGACCCCCAATAAAAATTTTAAGATCGCTTGCAAGAAAAGCTTCGGCGTCATAGCATTCCTCCGTCCAACGTGTTTTTCTTATTATACCATAAACCAACCGAAAAGTAAATAGACAAAACAAAAGCCCTGTTTTCAGGGCTTTTCTGTTTTACTTGTTTACAAACTTCACGGCCGTGCCGTAAACGATAACCTCGGCCGCGCCCTGCATAACTGCCGCCGACGCGTAACGAATGTTCACAACGGCATCCGCACCGAGGCTCTCGGCCTCCTCCACCATGCGCTTGGTGGCAAGTGCTCTTGCTTCGTTCATCATCTCGTTGTAGGCTTTCA
>JAZTWS010000158.1:0-3460 GCA_045636005.1 Eubacteriales bacterium
CTTTTCCCATGCGGTGCCGTAGCTGTGGGGCGCGGTACGCACATAGCCGCACACGTTACAATCGGCGTCACAAACGTCGGTATAGGTGTGGCCCGCCTCATCCTTCTTGATGTGGCAGCTCGTGCACTCGTGCCAGTGTCCGTTTTCGTCCTTCTGCCAAGTGCTCTCGTCGTAAGGATGGGTTACAACGCGCGTGTAGCCACAGGTACCGCAGGTTGCGCCGCAGGCACCCGTAAAGGCGTGTCCGCTCTCATCCTTCTTGGCGTGGCAGAGCGAGCATTCGTGCCAATGGCCGGTGTCGTTCTTTTCCCACGCGGTTCCGTACGCGTGAGGCGCAGTGCGCGTGTGACCGCACACGTTACAATCGGCGTCACAGGCATCGGTATAGGTGTGGCCCGCCTCATCCTTCTTGGCGTGGCAGCTCGCGCACTCGTGCCAATGCTTGTTGACATCCTTCTCCCAGGTGTTCTCGTCGAAGGCGTGCGTTACGGGGCGCGTGTGGCCGCAGGTATTGCACATCTCATCACAACCGTTGTCGTAGACGTGAGCGGTAAGCTCGCTCTTCTGCTCTTGGCAGCTTGTGCAAAGCTTCCAGTGGTTTTCCGAATCGGTCGTCCACGTGTTGCCGTATACGTGATTACAAGTTATGACGGCTGCCGAGGAATTTCCATCCTCGATACTGTCGTACTTTTCATCATCGCTGCCGAGAATGGGGGGCTCGTCGCCCGTATTCTCGTCATAGCCCTTCACGACCGACTGCACGCCAACGGCGGTATCCGCACCCTTGGCAATTACCTTAAAGGTCATCTGAAAGACCGCGCCGTTGAGATCGGTGGCAACCTCATACGCGGCAGAGGGGGCCAGATCGGGCTTATTTTTGTTCCAGTTGCTCTTCAGAATCGCTTCGTCGGCTGCCGTTCCGATCCATTTGCCCGACTGCATCTCAAGCTTGGTTGCGTCGTAGACGGGAATGATGGCCAACGATTTTACGGGCGGGCTGTTTTTGAGAGATACGATAACGTCAAAGGTGTCACCGACATCCAAGGTCTCGGAAACACTGACGGCGAATTCATATTCTACGTCAGCGGCTGCCGTAGCAAGCGTCAAACCGAGTGCAAGCAGGCAGACGACCGCCAAAAGAGTTAAAATGCGTTGAAGCTTCATGATTTGTCCTTTCTTTTTGTCCTTTTTCTACGTTAAATATGTTAAACGCATTCGCGTTTTAACCGTTAGAAAGTGGGAAACGCTCGGGCAGGAGCGTGTAGAGAAGCAGGTAGATCGCGTCATTACTGCTCACGAGGCCGTCGCCGTTCATGTCACCGTCTTGAGCGAGCGGATAATCCGCGGGCATCAGCGTGTGGCGAAGCAAATAGATCGCGTCATCACTGTCCTCGTCACCGTCACCGTCCACGTCACCGCGCATATATTCGGGTGCAGGCGGATCCAGTGCCACGAAGGTGCGACCGTATTTCTCGGCATAGACCTCTGCCGTCGAGCCGGCATAGCCGTAGATCGTGGCCGTGTCGGAGATCGTGTCTGCAGAATCGTAGATTTCAACGTCCGTGGAGAGAATCGTGATCTTTTCAAGGCTCGTACAATCGAAAAATGCACATCTGCCAATACTCGTCAAGCCTTCGGGAAGCGTGATCTCGGTAAGGCTGCGGCAATAATGGAATGCGTTCGAACCGATGCTCGTCAAGCTCTCGGGAAGGGTGATCGAGGTAAGATGCGCGCAAGACAGGAACGCTTGGTTTTGAATCTCTGTCACGCCTTCGGGAATAACGAAGGATTCAAACGGTTGATTTACAAACGCAGCGGGTCCAATGACGGTCACACTGCCATCGGCAGGAATCACGCTGTTTTTGCATCCGAAAATAAGCGTCTTGCTTTCGGTTTCGATCACACAGTTGTTTGCACTGTGATAAACGGCGTTGTCGGCATCTACCGTGATAGAAGCAATATTCCGACAAGCGTTGAACGGATGAAGACCAATGCTTGTCACGTTCGCGGGAATATAAAGCTCGGTAAGGCTTGTGCAACCTTGATATGCCGTATCTCCGATGCTCGTTACGCTATCGGGAAGGATAACCGCGGTAAGGCCGCTACAGCCATCGAACGAAAACGCGCCAATATGCTCCACGCTGCCGTCGACAGGAATCACACTGGTTTTACATCCCAAAACAAGCGTCTTGCTTGCCGTTTCAATGAGACAGTTTCCGGCACTGTGATAAACGGGGTTGTTGACGTCTACCGTAACGGAAACGAGGCTTAAGCAATCGGAGAACGCCGGCATACCAATGCGCGCCACGCTCTCGGAAAGATAAATCTCGGTAAGGCGCGTGCAAGCACGGAACGCATTCCTACCAATGCTCGTCACACCCGCCTTAACAATCAGCTTGTTAATGGCGTTACGGTAAGAATACCACGGCGCATCGTTAATGTTAAAATTCGCCATTTCGCCCTCACCGTATATGTAGAGCGTGCCGTCGGCAGTGAGGCCCCACTTGACGTTGTCGCCCTCGGCGCCGCAGTTGCCACTGTAAAGGAAATCGGGCATGGGCTCTTCAAGGACTACAAAGGTTCTGCCATACTTCTCGGCATAGACCTCGGCCGTCGAACCGGCGTAGCCGTAGATCGTCGCGGTATGGGAGATCGTGTCTGAGGAATCGTAGATTTCAACGTCCGTGGAGAGAATCGTGATCTTTTCAAGGCCCGTGCAGTTATAGAATGCAAATTCGCCAATCTGCATCACACTGCTCGGAATGGTAACACTCGTAAGACTTGAGCAGTTCGCAAACATACCCATACTCACCGCAGTCAAGCCTTCCGAAAGGACAACCTCTTCCAAGGCAACACAACTGTCAAAAGCGCCGTCTCCAACTTGAGTTACGCTTTCGGGAATCGTGACCGTTTCAAGGTTTGAACAACAGTGGAACGCATAATTGCCAATGCTCGTCACGCTTTCGGGCAACGCAATTTCCGTAAAGCCCGTGCAATGATAAAATGCATAATTGCCAATACTTACCACACCGTTAGGTATTGTAATCTCCGCAAGATTGGTACACCATCGGAATGCATAATTGCCAATACTTGTTACACCTTCAGGAATAGTTACCTCCGTAAGCGCTTCACAAGTGGTAAAGGCAAAACTACCAACATTCGTCACGCCATCTTCAATCGTAACCTTTTGAATGGATGGACGGTAAGAGTACCACGGAAGATCTACATTCGAACTATAATTCTTCATCTCTCCCTCGCCGTTTACGATCAGCTCGCCTGCCTCGATAAGCTTATGCTCGCAGGAGGAGGCAAGCGCATCGATCGAAAGATCGTCAAGATAGAGCGCAAAGACGTTGGGGTCTGCCGAGTAGCCTACGTTCGTGATGCGGAAATAGACCCGCCATGCATCTACGATCTCTTCGGCCTCGATCGTGCCAAGAAGCATCGGCGTGCCGTCCTC
>JAZTWS010000159.1:0-9608 GCA_045636005.1 Eubacteriales bacterium
GACTGAAGGAGCCCGCGCAACGAATAAAATCTGCAAGCACAATGAAGTCGCGCAGGCTCCTTCCACCGCTAAAGCGGTCCTTATTTCGCTGCGGCTCGGTCACGCCACGGCTCTGTCTGCCATTTAGGCAGTCATTCACTACCGTGGCGCCGCTTCGCTACCCTCTCGGAGGGAGGCTGTTAGCACAACCCATTTATGGGTAGCAAGTAATAGTTGCATGGCTGACAGGCCAATAAAAAGCGCACTTGTGCGCCGCCAGTAGTATTAGGGCTATGCCCGAAAAGGAAATACCACCCGCTATGCGGGTGGATTTTTATTTGTGATTTTTTGATCTCACGAGCTTGTGTAGCGCACTCACCACATCCAAATCGGAAGTGTTTGGATGTGGTGTTTTTTTGGCGAGGCCAAGAAGACGGTGGCGGGGTGCGAACAAAAACAAATAAATTTGTTGCAAAATCACATAAAAATTAGCAAAAAAGTACAAAAAATCGCTTGACAAAATAGTCGGGGGGGGGGGTACACTGTTAAATGTGCTGAAATGCTAAGAATCACACGGCAAAAAGTCGGAAAATACCATATATATACGGAAAAGACCATTTTATTTTGGGGAGAATTGTTTTATAATAAAATTGAAATGTTATACCAAAAAGAAAAAAGCATTTACAAGGGCTTCTTTATTTATTTTTATTAAAAGGAGAGAATGGGCATGAAAAACAAGAGATTTTTCTCGGCTTTGTCGTTTCTTCTTGCATTCGTTATGCTGGTCGGTTGTCTGCCGATGGGCGCGATTGCCTTCACGGGCGCGTCAAGCGAGAATTACCGCGGCGCGATGACGGAGGATGAAAACGGCGTTATGATCTATGACGATCTTGCGAAGTATCTCGCCAAGAGCGTAAAGGATCAGGTGTTGCTTGCCGATTACGAGACGCAAGGCTCGTCTGCAACCAACTCCAAGGTGAGTGTGGCCACGGTGGATACTCGTTATCCCGATCCTGTGGTAGATATTTCGGTCTACTACGATAAGACGATCAAGGGAACCACACCTGTCATTCGTCAAGGCCTTACCGAGCTTGATAGCGTGACCTACATTGACAGCGCTACGGGTGAGGTCACGTCGGGCAAGGCACCCGTAGAGATGACGGCCAGCAACGGCGGCGACTCGACCTATAACGGTGGCTACGGCACGAATGAAAAGGGAGAGACCACCACGCATTACGAAAGAAAGAGCGTTCTCTTCTATATTATAAATCATAACTGTAGCGAGAGAATCGGTACCGAAGACGACGTTTCGATCCTTTCGGATTACATTGCCGAGGGTTACCTTGTGGTTGTGCTTGACTACAAGAATCAGGCAAGTGCGGTGACGCCCTACCTTGAGATGAGCCTTACGGCCGCCTACGACCTCTTTATTTCCGGCGGTGCTATGGTGGCGGATCTTAAGTATGATGACGGAACTTCCGTTTCGATCACCAATTACGGCGAGCTCTACTTCTTGCCCGAAGGCTGCCGTTTGGCCAGAGACATCTGGTATTACGACCCCTCGATCTGGGGCGCAAATGGCGTTATGGAAAAGTTCGTGGAGGTTTGGAATGCCAACATTGCCGGCGGCGTGCAGGATAAGCACGGTATCGGCAAGGTTGCCTCGGTAGAGGAATTGATCAAAAAGGCCAAGCAGAAGAACTACGAGCTTCCGATCAATTACAAGTATTCTATGAACATCACCTATCCTTCGCAGCCGAAGGATGGTTATAAGGCTCCTTTGTATATTCAAGAAGGAACGAATCAGGTAAGAGAGCAGGCGTCCAACGCGCAGGATTACCGTCACGTTACGCTGATGGGCTTTGCCTTGAACGGATACGCCACGGCGTTGTACGACCACTCCTTCTACCCCTTCTTGATGTATTTCCAGTACGATGCCACCTTTGGCTACGGAAATCATTACGATAACTACAACAACGGTCGCGCGGCGGTGCGTTGTGCGCGTTATTATGCCGATGCGCTTGGCTACAGTGCCGAGAACATAGGCATTGCGGGCATCTCCAAGGCAACCATTGCTACGGCGGCGCTTGCGACCAAGAACAACAAGGAGATTCAGTGTACGATCTCGGGTTATAACACCAAGGTCTCCTTCGGCGATATCTTCCCCGAGGGAACCGATGCCAAGGCAAAGACCCCCGACAACCGTCTGAAGGAGATCGTTCAGCCCTTCATGTACTATGACGAAGCCTGCAAGAATGAGGTCAGCTCGGATCTTGCCTGCGCTTACGTTGCGGCAGGAAGCGGTGTAACGAATTTCTTTGGTACCGGTCAGTACACCAATCGCGAAATGATCCCGATGGTCGTTTCGGACGGTGTGCGCGACGAATATAACAGCTACGATTATTACGAGCAGCACGAGGATTATTACGAGAGCGTAGTTGACGTGCCCTTCCTGATGATTCCGATGCTGGATCAAGACCACACCTATCCCGTGGGCTATGATGACGAGTACGGCTACGAGCGTTTGTCGGCTCTGATTCGCTTCTTTGATTCGCAGCTTAAGCCCGACGCGAATCGCGCGCCCGAGGTGATCTGGATCACGCCCGCGAATGGCTCGACCGATATCCCCGTTTCGGGTGAGTGGACGGCAGGTCCTTACACCATCTACGGTCAGGCACTGAACGGCTACGAGCGCGAGCAGAAGATTCAGGTGCGCTTTGTCGAGGCCGTTTCGCCCGATAGCGTGGGTTACGGCATGGTCGTACGAGACGCAAGCGGTAAGCGTATTGACGGTGAATGGGTAGCTTCGCAGAACGACACGATGTTTACCTTCGTGACCGACGGTCTCAAGGCAGGCACCACCTATACCATCACGGCGACGAGCGGTATCGTTTCGAAGAACGGCACGCCGCTTGCCGAGGAGAAGTCGGTGACCTTTACGACCGAGGGTAGTTACGCGCTTTACGCGGTGGCGGATACCTACGTTTCCTCGCTTACACCCGACAAGGCTTACGGCGACGCCGAGAAGCTGATCGTGGAGGGTGGAAGCATTGCGCTTCTCTCCTATCCCACGGCAAGTATTGCCTCGGCTACGAAGATCACGCTTTCCACCTACGGCACGCCCGACGTTGGCACCAGCGTTTCGATCTACGCGCTTCCCAATTACAAGGTGGCCGAGGACACGCTTACCTATAATATTCTGACCGCTTCGGACGCATGGGCGAGCAAGGTATCGCTTGGTACCTTCAGCAGCTTCGAGAGCGAGCAGATCGCGCTTGACCTGTCGGCTCTTGCTGCCGTCGGTGAGCTTGGCGATACCGTTACCATCGCGATCGCATCGAACGCGGCGGCGGTGACGAATCCCTATATTTATGAGAATGATTTTGAAGATTACACGATCGGCTCGGCCATGACGGGTACCGACTCTACGGGAGCTACGGTTACGATCCTTGCCGCAAACGGAAGGATCACCGACGGCAGAAACGAGCTGGATAACCGCATTTATTCCGACTATATCGCGCGTCTTGGCGGTGCCAATCCGCAGTATATGGATATGGTTGTAGAGGACGGCTCGCAGGCGCTTCGCGCTTACGGTATTTGTGAGTCGGTGAAGTTTTATAATTCCTTTAAGGACAGTGCGTTTACCGCCGAGGACGTGGGCAAGAGCTATCGCGTTTCCTTCCGTGCGAAAGCCGAGAAGAACGGCGGACTTATAGTCCTGGTCAACAGTGCAAACAAGGGCGAGGGTGGAAGCGACAAATTTGGCACCTTCACGGGCCCCGTATCTGCTTACGACGGCAACAGTGCCGCACCGCAGCTGAAGCTTGGCCTTAAGGCAGGCGAGTGGCTTGACGTAAGCTATTTTGTGACAGTGACCGAGGAAATGGTGGCCGCACAGGCAGGTCTGCTTTCGATCAGCTTCCCGTGGACGACGTGGCATTTCTACGCGTGGATCGACGATGTTGTTGTTAAGGAGTGTACGCCCACCATGGTGATTGCCGCGAAGGAGAGCGACTCGAATCTTCGTTTGGCGATGATCACCGAAAATGCATCGGCCGTTGAGTTTGCCGCAGGCGAGCTTGAGGAGGACGATGTTTGGGTCAATCAGAGCATTCCGAGCGTAACGGCGGTAACGCCCGCGATGAACGCCGAGGAGGTAGGTCTGCTTGACAAGATCACGCTTACCTTTGATAAGGCCATGGATATGGAGACCTTTGCCGAGGGCATCGTTGTGACCAACGAGACTACGGGCAAGACGGTAAGCGGCGAATGGACGGCACTTGATGAGGAAGGCTTCGCCTTTGCCTTTAGCACGAGCGGCTTTATGGCAAACTGCACGTATTCGGTGAAGGTCACCGAGGACGCGAAGACGCTGGTTGGCTTCGGTTGTATGGAGGAGGTCATCACGCGCTTTACCACCGAGGGTAGCTCGGCGGTACGTCCGCTTGTTTCGACCTACGTCTCGTCGGCCGAGCCTGCAAAGCACTTCGGTCTTGATATTGATCCGAGCATCAGCTCCACCAATATTGGCGTTCTGACCTATTCGGCCAAGGCTTTGGCCGATGCTTCGGGCGCAACGCTTTACCTTCCCATGAGCACGGCGGCTTCGGCTTCGGTTGAGCTTTACGCGATTGCTGACTATAAGCCCGATGCAAGCTTCTGCTACAATACGCTTTCGGCTCTGTCGATGACCAAGATCGCGGACGCGAAGGCAACGAACGGCGTTTTGGAGCTGGATGCAAAAGTGCTGCTCTCACTTGGCGCCGAGGAGACGGTTACGCTTGTGTTTAAGCCCACATTCTTTACCTTTGAGCAGAATTTCAACTCCTATAAGATCAACGTCGGTATCAACAATAAGGACGAGTTTGGAAACAACCGTGTTCGTCACGACGGTATGGTGCTTTCCTCCGGTCAGTACGGCGGTGCTTCAACCTACGACGAAAACGGTTACACCACGTTCCTTTTGGACTACACGGGTAATCAGCCTTATGCCTATGTTTATAAGGATGAGGCGATCGACGCTTCGCAGATCCTTCAGTGGAAGACCAGGAACGGTCAGACCATTCAGTTCCACGGCTCGATGAAGCGTGACTATTTCACGCAGGCCGACCTTGGAAGAAGCTTTAACGTGACCATGAGGATCTATCCCACCGTGAAGGCGGGCTGTACCGTTGGCTTGGGTGCTTATAGCGGCTCCACGCAGACCACGCCCGCAGGCTACACGCCCGAGCGATCGAAAAAATACTACGACGCAGGCGAAGCAACACTTACGCTGAACCAGTGGAATGACGTATCCTTTAACATTACCGTTACGCAGGATATGATCAATTATCAGGCCAAGCTGGTCGGTATATTCGTCAATGCGGGCACGAGCGATGCGTATACGTATCTTGATGACATCAAGGTCACCGAGGTCGTTCCCGCGATCACGGTGGATAGCACCACGGCGATCCTTGTGACCGCGCACGATAAGCTTCTCACGAAGCCCACGGTTACCACCTACGTTTCGTCGGATGCCCCCACCACTCACTACGGACTTCATGTGGCTCCCAAGGTGGATGCTACGAATATCGGTGTTCTCACCTACTCGGCCAAGGCGTTGGCAGGTGCTACGGACGTTGTGCTGCAGCTTCCCGTAAGCGTGGCGTCGGCGGGTAATCTTGAGATCTACGCGATTGCCGATTATACGCCGAACGCAAGCTTCTGTTACAATACGTTGGCGGCACTTTCCTTGAACAAGATCGCCGATGCTACGGTGACGAACGGCACGGTGGAGATTGACGCCAAAGCGCTTACGGAGCTTGGGGCAACGGGTACGATCACGATTGTGATCAAGGCTCCTGCGTTCACCTTTGCGCAGAACTTTGATTCCTACGTGCTGGGAACAACTTATCTGACATCCGACCGAAAATATGCTGTGCTTGGCGCGGACGGTGCGGTAGGAAATGGAAAAGCTTATGATCTGGCAAACGTAAACCAAGGCTACAGCGATTATATTTACCGAAACAACGCCGCCTATAAGGCATGGATCGTTTCGGATCCCACGCTTTCCGATTCGCAGATCTTCAAGGCGCAAAACTATGGTGGAAAGACTACCATGTTCTATTCTACCCTTAAGAATGGTCTTCTGACTGCGGACGATATCGGAAGAACGTATAACGTAAGCTTGAAGATGTATGCTCCCACTTCCACGCTCGGCGTGGCGTTGCAGGTATGTCCTGCCGTAGGCGGTAGTGCACAAAACAGCACGACACAGAAAATCACCAAGGGTGCTTGGAATACGCTTTCGTATACGGTGACGATCACCGAGACCATGGTGACACAGCAGGCAAGCATGGTTTCCGTATTTGCAAATACCGATACCTCGGTAGGCGATTCTTACGTCTATTTCGACGACATCAAGGTGGTCGAGGTGGTTCCCACGGTTACGGTTGGTGCCGATGCGGCGCTTGTGACCGAGGGTGCCAAGGTCACGGTTGAGGTGGCCGACAGTGAAAATCCTGTTAAGGATATGGAGATCGTGCTTCCCGCGATCAATGCCGCCCAGCTTGCGATCGGCTCGGATATTACGATTTACTACTACGCAACGCTTCTTGACGATGACGCTTTGGCGCAGATGCGCTTCACGGTAGCGGGCAAGAGCGAGACCGTGGACGGCGTGAAGTCGGGTGACAAGTACGTCTTCGCTTACCGCGGCATCGCACCGCAGGGCATGGGCGAGACCATCGAGGCCGAGCTTCTTGCGAACGGCGAGGTTGTGGCAACGCTTGACGACTACAGCGTGCTGACCTACTGCAAGACGCTTCTCGGCATGAGCTCGTCCGAGCTCGGTATGAGCGATGCAAAGTACGCGGCCATGAAGACGGCGATTGCCGATCTCTTGGCGTACGGCGCGGCCGCACAGAAGTACACGGGCAAGAACTTGGATGCACTCGTAGACGAGGGCATTGCGGGTATCTCGAGCTTCGAGGCACTTGACAATAGCTTCAAGCGCGTGCCGGGTACTACGACCGACGCGAACTTTGGCTTCACGGCAGCGGGCGTATACTTCGACTATACCAACCGTCTCTACTTCAAGTTTAAGGCCGTTGGCATCACCGAGGAGAACTTCCTTCTTCGTGTGAAGAACAACGTGACAAGCGAGACCAAGGATTACACGCTTTCGGACTTCGAGTCGCTCGGCTCGGACAGATACCGCGTGATGACCGATCCCATCTTCGCGCTTGACTTCGGTACGGAATATACGGTGACGCTTATCAAGGTGAGTGGCGGCGTGGAGACCGTGGTGCAGACGCTTGCATACGGCATCAGCGCGTACGTTTACAGTATGCAGAACGACGCCGATATGGGCGAGCTTGCGCAGAGAACCTATCTGTACGGTGTTTCGGCAAGAGCCTACGCCGATGCGAAATAAGGAGGGAAGAGCATGAAAAAGAAATACGAAAGAGTAAACGTAACGGTTCTTTCCTTTGGAAAGGCGGATATCCTCACGCTCAGCGGCTTTACGGGTAAGGACGACGAGTTTGAGATTGAGGAAGAAACCGAAGAATAACGCAACAAATTATCCGGCCCAAATAAATCGGGGGCAACGGCCATTGGCCGTTGCCCCTTTTTGACGTTATTGAATGGTTTTGTCGAGGTATGCGAGTGAGAGGCGTACCATTTCGTCGCCAAGCTCGCGGTTTGCTTCGCAGGCGCTCTCGGTGAACCAATGCTTTTTGTCGCCAAGGCGGTCAAGCTTTACGGCGTCGGGATACAGGCTCCCGAGGATCGAGCATTCGTACTTGCCCGCGTGGTCGTAGCCCGTGGCGTTTTGTACTTCCTTGCTCATGGTGGGGATCACCTTGATCCAGGAAAACGGATCGTCACCGCCGCCGAGATCGTCGTAGTAGCTTGCGTATTCCTCGCTGCCCCACCAACCGCGGCCCTTGGTCTTTTCCAGATAGCGCATGGTGGCGCGCTTGGCCGCCTTCATGTAGGAAAGCGTCATGGGCATATAATTTTCCTGCTCAAACTGATGGTGAATGACGACGTAAATGTTGCGAAGACCCGCGTCCAGCATATTCATGAAGATGCCATAGAGGTAGGCCTCAAATACATCCTCCTCGATATGCACCGTGCCGCTTGTTTCGTCGGCCACGGCATAGCTTGAGGGACTGTAATAGATGGTGGGAGCGATCATCAGCTCCTTTTTGTCGGAAAGCTTTTTGATCAGCCCCTCGGCAATGAGTGTGTCACAACCAAAGGCGCAGTGCGGGCCGTGGTATTCCACCGTGCCGCCGCAAAGAACGGTGGGGATGCGGTTTTCCTTCACGTTTTCCAGCTCACGCGGAAAGCTCATGTTATATTCCATAGGTGTTCTCCTATTTTATGTTTTAGAAATCAAGCTCGATGATGCCCTTCTTGAGATAGTCGGTCATAGAGGTGCAGCCGTCCTTGGTGATGGCTACGCCCTTTTCCCAACGGACGCCGAAGCCGTCGCCCGAAATGAAGGTATCTACCTGGAAGGTCATGTTTTCCTCAAGCGGATAGTCGCTGATGGTCTCCATCCACGGTGCCTCGACCTCGATCATACCCGTGCCGTGACAGGGGCCGTATACGAAGTTCTTCTCAAAGCCGTTGTCGACGTACATCTTATAGAAATCCTTGGCAATGCTGCTTGCCATTACGCCTGCACGGAGCTGCTCGACCGTCCAGTCGTGTGCGGTCTTACAGAACTCGACCACACGGCGACGCTCGCCCTCAAGCTTACCCATGACAACGGGAAGGCCGATCGAGGGGGAATAGCCGTCGATCTTGGCCGAAAGGTTGAGCTGTACGATGTCGCCCTTGTTAATGGTGCGGTAGCCGCTACGGCTGATGGCGTGCGAGGTGGATTTTTCGCTGAACACGTACATGGGAAGACCTTCATACTCGGCGCCCTCCTCGTAAATGACGCGCTGCGCCACGCCGACCATCTGCAGCTCGGTAACACCGGGGCGGAGATTGCGAATGACCTCATCGGTGGCAAGGTCGATGATGCGGAAGCCCTCCTTGATGCAGGCAAGCTCATTGGCGCTCTTGATCTTGCGAAGCTCGACCATAATGTCGTTGCACTTCACGATCTCGGCTTTCGGGAAGCTCTCCTTGAGGCCTTCAAAGATGGGAAGGGTGCATTCGACGTAGCTTCCAAGGCCGATCTTGATATGCTCGCCTTTTACGCCGATCGCCGAAAAGACCTCTTTAAAGGTGCTGGCCTGAAGCTCCGGATAGGAGGGGTCGGCCGACTCGCGAAATTCGCGCAGGCAGAAGATCTTGTCCATCTTGGCCACGTCCTTCGCAAAGATGATGCACTCGGGGCCGACCATGAGCGCCGCGTCGCCGTTTGCCGCGATCGCAACGCCTGCGCGCTCAAACAGAGGCCAAAAGCCGCTGAAATAGCGTGCGTTCGCGTAGTCGGACTCGGTGCTGGATACTATCATCACGTCAAGTCCCTTTTCTCTTACGAGCTTTGCCGCCCGCGCGATTCTTTCCTTATACTCGTAGTCGGGAATACAAATTCGGTTTGCCATAATACATTTCTCCTTATATGTTTTTTGAATTTTTTGGACAGATAAATTGAAGTTTGTCGGGATGGCTACGCTTAGACC
>JAZTWS010000160.1:0-1784 GCA_045636005.1 Eubacteriales bacterium
ATCGTGATCATTGCCGCTTGCGGCGAGCGCGCGGGCGAGGTCGTGGAGACGCTGACCGAGTTCCCCGAGCTTACCGACCCCAAGACCGGACGGTCGCTGATGGAGCGTACCATTATTATTTGTAATACCTCCTCGATGCCCGTTGCCTCGCGTGAGGCGTCGGTCTACACCTCGGTGACGCTTGCCGAATATTATCGTCAAATGGGACTCAACGTTCTGCTTTTGGCCGATTCGACGTCGCGTTGGGCGCAGGCTCTGCGTGAAATGTCGGGCAGACTGGAGGAGATCCCCGGCGAGGAAGCCTTCCCCGCGTATCTGGAGTCCTATATTGCGGCCTTTTATGAAAGAGCGGGCTATGTACTCTTGCCCGACGGCACGAAGGGCTCGGTTACCATTGGCGGTACGGTATCCCCTGCTGGCGGAAACTTCGAGGAGCCCGTGACGCAGGCAACGCTGAAGGTCGTGGGCGCTTTCCACGGACTTTCGCGTGAGCGTTCGGATGCCAGAAAGTATCCCGCGATCGACCCCCTCATCTCTTGGTCGAAGTACGCGACGGTCATTGACTCGAAGAAATCTGCCTTCTGCAAATCGGTTCTCCACCACGGTGACGAGATCGGCTCGATGATGAAGGTCGTGGGCGAGGAAGGTACGGCGATCGAGGACTATATTCTCTACTTGAAGGCCGAAATGCTGGACGCCGTATATTTGCAACAAAACTCCTTTGACCTTGTGGACGCCAACTGCGGCACCGCGCGTCAGCGCTATGTGACCGACAAGCTTGTACGGGTGCTTGGCAGTGCGTATACGGTGGGCGGCAAGGACGAGGCCCGTACCTTCTTTAACCGTATGCGTCAGCGCTTTATCGACTGGAACTATGCCGAATTTGAAAGCGACGCCTTTAAGGTCGCCGAGGCCGAGATCGACGCGCTGTACGAGGAAGGAAAGGGAACTCTCGGCCGCGAGGCAGAGCTTCTTTTACAGGGTGGTGAGTGAGTATGAATAAAGTATTTAACCGAATTGAATCGATCACGGGTAACGTGATCACCGTGAGAGCCAAGGGCGTTCGCTATCACGAGCTGGCACAGATCCAGACGCGCTTTGGCAAATCGCTGGCCGAGGTCAACAAGATCGAGGGAGACCTTGTTTCCCTGCAGGTCTTTGCGGGCGGACAGGGCGTTTCCACGGGTGACGAGGTTCGTTTTCTCGGCCACGAGATGCGCGTGTCCTTCAGCGAGGATCTGCTCGGTCGCATCTTTAACGGCTCGGGCGAGCCGCGTGACAAGGGCCCAGCGCTTACCGAAAATCTGACGGCTATCGGTGGCCCCTCGGTCAATCCGACCAAGCGAATTTTGGCCAACCGTATGATGCGTACCAACATTCCCATGATCGATATGTTTAATACGCTTGTGGTTTCGCAGAAGCTTCCGATCTTCTCGATCTCGGGCGAGCCTTACAATGCGCTTTTGGCGCGCATTGCGATGCAGGCCGAGGCCGACGTGATCGTGCTTGGCGGTATGGGTCTGAAATATGATGACTTCCTCTATTTTAAGGAGGAGCTTTCGAAGGGCGGAGCACTCAGCAAGACCGTTATGTTTATTCACACGGCCTCCGACCCGACGGTAGAGTGTATGATGATTCCCGATATGGCGTTGGCCGTTGCCGAGCAGTTTGCTCTGCAAAATAAGGACGTACTGGTGCTGCTGACCGATATGACCAACTTTGCCGACGCGATGAAGGAGATCGCCATCACGCAGGAGCAGGTACCCTCCAACCGAGGCTACCCC
>JAZTWS010000161.1:0-18288 GCA_045636005.1 Eubacteriales bacterium
GATACCGTTTTTGATATTCTTGATCTTGATCTGATCGTTCTGTGCAGCATCTGTATAGCTGTTGAACGTATTGATCATCGTCGATTCATTGCTGGTGTAACCGATAATGATCTGCGACAAGAATTCGGTCTTAAGAGACGTGACGGCTTTACTAAGTCCCACGTCATAGGGGTTTGAGAACAGCGTTTCACCCGTCTTTGTATTAACGGTGGTAACCTCGCCCGTAAAGGCATTCACCCAGAGCTGGTAGTCACCCTTTTCAAACGCCATTGTCATCGTTGCCAATTTATCTTCGGCTGTATAATACACCTCAGTGGGGTAGTTGATCGCGGAAAGATCGATCTCCTCCTTGGGAGTGGTGGTAGCCGTATCTGCCGCCGACACACCAACCGCACCAAGGGTAGTCATCGCACCGAGAAGGAAGCATACAGTTAAGAGCAACGATATCATTCTATTCAATTTTTTCATTCTATCATCTCCTATTCTGTATGTTACATACGGTACGCGATCTCGGTTATGATGTTCGTTACGAAGCCCACGACCTTACCCAGAAGTGTGGTAAACAGAAGGGCTACGAACATAATAAACGCCATACCGACGATCGAGCAAACGATCATGAGAAGGTTCTTTCCAAGCGAGTAATCGTGCGTGACCATCGTTCCGAAGAAGATAAGGAAGCCCGCCCAGATAAACGCGATCGTCACGAACAGAGTAACGAGATCCTGCTCGTTAATATTTACCATATTGGATGCAATCGTCGAAGGGATAATCAAAAGCGGAAGCGGAACCAGCGAATAGCAGGTTGCCACGAAAATATCCTTAAAGCTTCCCTCGCCCTCAAAAAGCGTCGTCAGACACCAGTTGGAAATGACGAAAAGGAAGAGCGGCACGCACACACTGAGAAGCTGTGCGATAATCGTAGAATACGTACCCGTCGGGTTAAAGAGGTAACCCTGTCCGATTGCCTGATAGAAGAAGGTCAAGACCGTGATCGCAAGGAAGACAAGTGCCGCACGAACCGATCCTCGTTTTTCCTTTTTCAGATCCCAGAAGCCGTCAAACGGATGTCCGATAATATGGAATCCGAAGAGAAGCTCCTTACCAAATGTGATCTTTTCACCCGATGTAGCCGCACGAATATTGATGCGGTTGATCTTTTTGAGCAGCATGGAGAATACAACACAAAGCGCAATGATCACAACGGGAATCAAGAAGAAGATCTTCTCGATATTGTTCTTACGAAGCTCGGAGTAAGCAAGCGACCAGTTTTCCGTGTCGTAAGCCGCCTCAAAGTGCTCCATAGCCGCCTCGTACTTACCCTCACGGTAAAGTGCCTGACCGATTCCGATGTAAGCGGCGTCGAAGTTCGAGTTACGCTTGAGAATCTCGGTCCAGTTTGCCTGCGCACTGTCGTATTTACGGTTGAGCTGATCCGATACGGCGTTGATCAGAATGTTACCGTACTCGGTTCTCTCGTAAACGGTAATGCACTTCGCCGAGCCCGAGTCCAGTGCCAAAAGCTTGTCGCCCTGATAAGCAATGGCCTTGAGCGTACCGATATTACCAAGCTGAAGGCTACCCTTATCACCAAAGGCAAACAAGAGATTGCCCTGCGCGTCATAAGTATAGATCTTGCTTCTCTTGGTATCGGTGATCGACCAAGTCATCGACTCACCGAGTGCCACGTCACCAATCGCGGATACACCGATCTTCTCGCCCGCACGAACCGAAATCGGTGCATAATTGATTTCACCAACCGGCGGGAAGAAACCGTTACGGTTCATGATCTCATCGCCCGCGGCGTTCAGCTTCTTAACGGGCGAGTCTGCACCGGCAATAGACTTTGCACGAATTGCCGACTCAATCTTACCTGCCTCAATCTTATCCGAGGTAGCATAAACGAAGCCATCGGGGTCCACCGTAATATTATTGAAGGTTACGGGAACGAACGTAGAGGAGTTCTTTTTCTGTGCTTCGGTCTGGAAGCGTCTCCAAATGATGTTCCACAGAGAAATGCTAACCGTGGGAGCGCCGATAAATCCGGTAAAGGTACCGTCCTCGGTCAAAACGATAATACCCTGCGTCGTCTGCGAGGAAACGACGAAGATTCTACCGTACTTATCCACCGCTACGGCGATCGGATAATAGATCGAGTCCTCGGCAAAAAGCTCGGATTCGGGAGCATCCAAAACATACAAGAACTCTCCGCTGCGGCTGAAAATAACCAAACGGTAGTTCTGCGTGTCACAGATGTAGATCTTTCCTTCCTCTACCACGTTGCCCTGTGCATCCTTCTTGTCGTCCGTAACGAAAACGCCACGGGGCGAAGCGAAGGAGTCGGGAGCACCGATCTCATTGGTAAACTCGGAAAGCGTGAACTTGTGCTTATAGTAACGGTCAAGAACGATAATGGAATTCGTTCCGACGTCGGCAATATACACGTTCATTTCCCCGTCAACAAAAATATCATACGGATCCGAAAGAGCCTTCGGCAATCCCATATACGACGAATTGTAGGTGTTGATCGGGATGTACGCGTCGGGTGAGTAAAGCGGCTCACCGCTAATTGCGTTCGTATAGGTCTGATAGGAGTTGAATGCGCCCGCCGTCATAGGAAGAACCATAAGAAGGGCAAACATCAAAGCCAAAATCGATATTAACTTTTTCATCTGCATCCTCCTTTAATCCTTCATACCGCTCGAGCCCATCGTCTCAATAATGTTCGACTGCGTAATAACGAATACGGCGATCGGGACGATCATCATAATAACTGTAGATGCCGCACCTGCGCCCGCACGCTTGATACCACCGGCCATAACCTGCTGGATCGCGTAGTTGAACGACTTGAGCTGCTCGGACTGAATGTACTGCGAAGCACCTGCATTCCAAAGTCCCTGGAAGGAGTACACGATCAGCGTCAGCCACGCGGGCTTAACCATGGGCATCGCGATCGTCCAATAGGTACGAATCTCGCTTGCACCGTCAAGACGCGCGCTCTCAAGAACCGCATCGGTAACGCCCGACTCCATGAACTGCTTCATCAGGTAAAGACCGAGCGTGGTACCCCAAGCGGGGATAATTCTTGCCCAATAGGTGTCAAGCAAGCCGAGTCCGCTCATGATAAGGAAGGACGTCGTTGCTGTAACCGTTGCATGGAACATAAGAGATGTCTGAACCGTTTTGAACATCAGCTTGCCGCCCGGGAACTTGATCTTTGCCATAGCGTATGCCGCCATCGAGGAGAAGAACAGGTTACCTACCGTACCAACAACCGAAACGAAAACGGTGTTGAATATGTAACGGGAGAACGGAACCCAAGAGGTGTTCATAAGCGTCAAAAGGTCGGTATAGTTCGTAAGCGTGGGATTTACCACATAAAAACGAGGGGGGAACATCCAAAGCTCGTCAAGAGGCTTCAAGGACTGCATCACCACGTATACCATGGGCAAGAACATAAACAAGCCCAGGATCGTCAACACAAAGGTAATACCCGCATCGCCTCCGCGCGAACGGATCAGTACGACTTTATGATTTCTTGTTCTTAATTTTGCCATAATTACGTACCTACCTTTGCAATGATCTTCTTAACGACCATGTTCGCACCGATCATGATCACGAAGAGGATAACGGCAATTGCCGACGCGTAACCGATCTCGAAACGCTGTCCGTAATAGTCGTCCAGATGGTGCATGATGGTATGTGCCGCATAGTCGACCGACGGGAAGCCGCAAAGTGCGGTAACAACGCCGCCGAAGCCGAACGAGCTGGTGATTGCCATAATAGCACCGAACATAAGCTGCGGTCCCATATTGGGAAGCGTGATGTACCAAAGCTCTTGCCAACGGCTCTTTACGCCGTCAACGGCACCTGCCTCGTACTGTGCCTTATCAACGCCTTGAAGACCGGCGATGAAGGACAGGAACGCAGTACCGAGCGAGGTCCAAAGAGCAACCACGATACAAAGAGGCATAACGTACTGTGCATCCTGGAAGAACTGGATCGGCGCGGTAACAAGTCCCATTTCGAGCAGCTTCGCGTTGACCCAACCGTACGAGTCACCCGAGAAGAGCGTCTGCCAGATCATGTATACCTGACCCGAGATCGAGGGCGCGTAGAATACGAGCGTGATCACGGCACGGATCTTGGGAGGAAGCTCGTTGATGAACCACGCAACCAAGAAGGAAAGCAGGTAGGAAACAGGACCTACGATGATAGCGAAAATAAAGGTGTTCTTGACGGCCGTGATGAAAATATCGTCATCAAGGAACAGACGAACGTAGTTGTCCGCGAACACGAAGTTCGGCCATTCAAGCATGTTAAAGTCAGTAAAGCTGAAGACAATGGAAAGCACGACGGGAACGATCGTGAACAGTGTGAAGATGAGCATGAAGGGAAGAACCATAAGGTATGCCACCTTATTGTTCTTCATTTCCTTCCATGTCCACTGCCAACGAGTCATGTCTTTCCTGGAAACAGCTTTTTTTTCTGCTGCTTTGTTTGACATTTTTCTCTCCTTAACTCAAATAAGAATATATGAATGCATCATTCCTGATAACTGATCAAGGCCTCAAGCGCGTCGTTCATAAGCGAGATTGCCTCGTTTACGCCCACCTCATCGCCCGCCGAAACGGTAAAGCCGCTCATCGTAGCGATGCACTCGTTCAGAATGGCCATCTGCTTTGCATTGTCAATGCGGTTTTCGGTGTCCGCTGCTTTAGAAAGCTCGGTGATCATACGTGTAAACTCGTCAGCGTACTGCTTTTGCAGGGTGTTGCTGATCGTATATTGAACGGTATCAAGAACGACCTCGCCGTCCGGACGCAGCACACCGATCTCCACGGAAAGCTTTCCGTCTTCAATCAGAGTAAGTGCCTGCAAAATTCGCTTTTCCGAAAGCTTCTGGCCAACGTAGTCAAGCGTTTCCAAATCAAACTCTTGACGCTTTCTCGTGATCTCTTTGTTGATCGTTATAATATAGGAAAGAAGTTCTTCAACGGGGTTCGCTCCGCTATTGATTGCGGCAAGAAGTGCAAATCCCGTGTAACGGCCGATAATGTAGGAACCGGGATAGTTGGGGATCGAAGCCAGGTTGTTAAACTGAAGCTTGATCTCCTTAAGCTCGTCAGCAGACCAAGGAAGTCCGTCCAGGGCCTCAAGGTTTGCCGTGGGATGCTTCGCGGAAGGACCGAGAATAGCAACCATCTCGTTCGAGTACTGCTCCTGGCAGCTTGCGCCCGAGTGCCACTTCATGAATTCCCACGCACCGTCTATATTCTCACAACCCGTGATCATTGCAATTGCCGAAACGGTAGAAACCGCACAGTTGTTGATGTTTCCGTTTTCATCTACGGTACCGGGCATCGGGTACATACCCCACAAGCCCTCAATTTCGGTTGCAAAGACTTTAAGGCTATTGTAGATACCCGTATACGCCGCAAAACCGATCGGCATCTCGCCGGTACGGAAACGGTTCGAGAAATCGTAAGCATACGGGAAGGAGTAGTTGGTATACAGGCTGCACATGAACTCAAACGCCTCAAGACCCGTATTGGAATCCAGATTGATTCTCATACCGCCGTCAGCAAAGAGCTCACCGCCCATCTGATAAAGGAATATCTGATAATCGGAATGCATACCGATCTGCATGTTGTTTGCCTGCAAAATCGGGATCGCAGCCAAAATGTCATCCCACGTCTTCGGAATATCCAAGTCAAGATCTGCCAGAATATCCTTACGAACGAACATCATATTAAAGGACTGGGTTTCGGGAAGACCGTAGTAATGCATGGTCTTGGTCGCGTCCTCAATACCGAGAACCAGCATAGCCGCCTCATTGAACTGACGGGTCTCCTCGTTCAGACAAAGCTCATCAAAGCCCTCACAGTTCTCGATTGCGATCAGCGCACCACGAATTGCGTAGTTGATGATATCGCCTTGCGCAAGACCGATGTAAACGTCGGGGCCGCTTCGTGCCAAGATCGAAGGAAGAAGTGTACCGCCGGCAACCAGCTTCAGATTTACAGGAACGCCGGTTTCGGGGGTGAAGTCGTTATTGACCAAGTTTCGAATAACCTGCGACTGGTCACGACCGTATGCAAGCCATACCTCAACGATCTCGTCGTCATCTTCGTCGTAATCCTCCATCGCACCCATTCGGTCGTAGTTACGGAAGAAGCTCTGGAAGAAGCTGCGAATCTCGTGCATAAGAGATTGGAAGAAGGTAGCCTCAGCTCTCGGAATCGGCTGATCGGTACCCTGAATCAAAAGATAGTCAATCTGAAGGGGCTGCGTCTTTGCGCTGCTGATCCAAGTACCAAGAGAACCGATGTTACTCTTGAACTGTGCCAGGTTTTTCGCGATCTCGTTTTCGGGATCGTTACCCATACGGCCGAGAAGCCATGCAACCGTCTCCAGCGTTGCCGCCATGGAGCCCTTGATACCCGACATATTTTCAAGCTCTGCCACAAGGTCGTAGAGAAGCTCGCTGTTCTTGCGAAGGTCCTCTACCACGTCAGGCATAACGCGCTTGAAGCCGTAGTCACGGTATTTATCGGGATCTGCACCCGTAAGCATCAGAATGCTCAGGTAATCCGAGTTGATTGCCTCAAGAGCTTCCTCAACCTGTGCCACAAGCGAACCCATCGATCCAAGCGTAACCCCAATGTCAATACGGTACTCTACACCCGCCTCAAAATAGAAGGAAAGGTCGGTAACACCGTCCGAAAGCACCTTGGACTGCCATTTGGACGAGTAGTCAAAGCGAAGGCGAGAAGCCTCTTCGCAAGGAATGCCGTTATAGTAGCCGTCAAGATCTCCGAACTTCGCCTTGTACGCATCCTTCGTATAATCGGTATAGATGCCAAGCGAACGCGAAGCATACATACCGTCGAGCGTCGACTGACTGAATCTTGCTACAATATTATATACGCCGCTTTCCTTCACAGAGAATTTGTAGGAAACGCTCTGCCCTGCGGAGTTCCACTTTTCACCGCCGACACCGCCGATAGAATTCAGGAGTGTATACGCAGTTTCAATAGGCTTGGTAAGGGCCGATCGGGTATCCTCCATAGGATAAACGGTCTGCAAGGAGGTGGTGTAAGGATATTCACCCTCAAGCTGAACCTTATCGGTTCCCACCTTCTGCGGATAGCCTGCAGAAACCTTCTCGAAGCTTTGATAGCTCTCATGAGGAACAAGGCGGATCGACTTGATCGCCATCGGCTCGCTGACACCCGTCAACGAAATCACAGTCTCCTCCGACTTCTCAAATACGAACTCAAAGGACTCGGCGTGGTAACCGTTCGCGTCATGAATCTCATATTCCTTCCATTCCGGATCCTGCGAAATGGTAGGACGGATCTCGTTGTTATCGATATCTCGCGTGAAGAAACGCAAGCCCGTCTCCTCACAGTAAGCGATCTTATCGGAAGTCCAAGCCTCAGGAAATGCAAATACGACGTAAGTGCCGTTTTCGCGCTCCTCGATCTTGCCCTCGAAGCCAACGGCCTCACCCTTTGCAAGAAGATCCGAAGCGTCTGCAGCATCCTTGGCCTTGAGCGCACCGTCAATATAGTCATTCGAGTAGGTCTTGGGAATCGTCAGATAACGCGCCTCAAGGAACGGAACGGCAGAGTTGATACGGAAAATTCTTCCGATATCGGTTGCCTTACTCACAACCTCACCGTCGTTCGTCTTATGTACGGCGTAATACTCGATCACTATGCTATAACGTGCCGTTTCGGGAATAGAAATCTTCCACGAAACCGTTCCCGACGAGGGCGTATACAACGCCTCCACGCCGTCATAGGTCTCGATCTTATACGCGGCGTCGGATTCCTCGGCATAAAGATCCTCGATCGCATCGATCACGATCTCCTCCTTGCCGGGTTCGACCTTCCAGGTATACACCGTGTTTTTCACACCATCCACAACGACCGTTTCCACGGTACAGTACCTTGCTCGGTACTCGTCGTAGGAATTGGAGTTAAGAATCTCTCTTACGTCGTCAATGGTAGCATCGGTTACCGAATTGTTGATAACCGGCTTTGCCGTGTCTGCTTCGGGCGTTACCGTAAGGGTGGGCGCCATAAGCAACGTATTCTCCTCGGCCGCCGCCAAAACGGTGGTACCCGAGAGGAGAAACGTCAAGGCAAGCACCAAAGACAGGATTCTTTGGGTTCTCTTCTTGTTCATAAGTCTTCCTCCTGAAATTTCGTGAACATAAGCCGCTTCCGTATTGAAAAAGCCAACCGAAACAGCACCGCATAGGCAAAGCGCACAATGGACTCTCACCCACCGCATCCCTCGCCAAGCCGCGTTCTGTAACCGTTCGCATCCCCAACATTTCCACAGCCAAGCTCTGCCGCGCGGCAAACGGACGGAATACCGCACAGCCGAAGCGGAAAGCACGCCGCGTATTCAAAGGAATTCGACGATTTTCGCATCGAAGGTCTTCAAAAACGGTCGGAGCGCTATTTTTCATAATGATATAATAGCACAAACTCGTCCCTCTGTCAAGGAAAATCCTTCTATTATATAGGCAGCTAAAAAAGGGAAATCCTGTATTTGCAAGGGTTTGCGGCATTTCGAGATGCTTTTTTCTACACGGCGCCGCGAAGGACTTTTTTGAAAGGTAAAACCTACTTACCTCCGGCTTTTTGAACATGGGTGTATTTCGTGTATTTTTGTGCAGTTTGTTCACCTTCTTTCGCGGCGAAAAAGAGTCTAAAAAAGGCAGGTAAATAAAATTTACAAGTCCGTTTTTTTCATTCACTCACGCCAGCTCTTTCACCTTGTAAAAAAAGTGATTTTTTTGTAATTTCTGCACAATATTTGCGTGGATTTTCGAGCATTTTTTCACATAAAAAATTTTGTTTTTTCTCCCGTTTTTTCATTCGCCCTTTTGCTCGATCATCGTTTTTCTTTCGTTTTGGAAAAATAGAGGTTGTTTTTACTTTTATTTTCATTTATGGTTATTTTTTACATCTTTAAAATGTACCCCTTTCCCAAGCACGCTCTTCCTCGCACATCACGTTCAGAATGCCAAAGAAAACCCGCTTGGAGCGGCAGCCGCAAAAGACGAAACATATCGAAAAAGTAAGAATCTCACAAAACTCAACCGCAAAAAGAACAAACACTTCTATGTATTCCGATAGATATACAGAATCCACCCATATGAAGATTCATGCTATATATTTTTTACATGCCAAAGCTACTCTTTTTAAAAATATATGTTTTTTATTGCTATATATTACATTTGTTTTTCTTGTTTTTATATTTGTTTTATGAAATATAATGCTATATTAAAACAATTGCAAAAAGAAGTCTAAAGGCTCAAAATATGAAAAAATATAAAAGCGTGTGCAGCGCAATATGCGCCGCACACGCTTTTGGGAAATGCCGCCAAGCGATGCTCAATGAAGCTCACATTCGTGGCAATCCTTGGGCATGGGAATCTCCTTGTCAATACCGTTTTTCTTATAATAATCCGCAACGGCCGCCTTGATAGCCTCCTCGGCAAGCACGGAGCAATGGATCTTCACAGGCGGAAGTCCCTCAAGAGCCTCTACCACGGCAGAGTTGGTGAGTGCGAGTGCATCGTCAATGCTCTTCCCCTTCACAAGCTCGGTGGCCATGGACGAGGTGGCGATCGCCGCGCCGCATCCAAAGGTCTTGAAGCTTACGTCGGTAATAATTCCCGTCTCCTTGTCCACCTTGATAAACATTTGCATAATATCACCGCATTTAGCATTGCCAACGGTACCAACGCCGTCCGCATCGGGCATCTCACCGACGTTTCTCGGATGGCTGAAATGATCCATAACCTTTTCACTGTAAAGCATATTTATTTCTCCTTTGGTAATATATTATTCAGCAGGGTATATCGGACTCATGGCGCGGAGACGCTCCACGACCTCACGAACCGATTTTACGATATAATCCACTTCGTCCTCGGTATTGCTATGCGAAAGCGAGAAGCGAAGCGAGCCGTGCGCATCCTCGATGTCCACGCCAATCGAAAGCAGCACGTGCGAGGCCTCCAGCGAATTCGACGAGCAAGCCGAACCGGTTGACGCGCTGATGCCCTCCATATCTAACAGCAGAAGCAGACTCTCGCCCTCGACGAACGAGAAGGAAATGTTGACGTTGCCGGGCAGACGGCGCTCTCTGTCGCCGTTGAGTCTGGAATACGGAAGCGTGAGAAGTCCGTCGATCAGTCGCTCGCGAAGCGCGCGCACGCGCTCCATCTCGGGAAGCTTGGCAACCGCACTTTCGATGGCCACACCAAGTCCTACGATATACGGCACGTTCTCGGTGCCGCCGCGTCTCCCCTTTTCCTGACCGCCGCCGTCAATGAGGTTGGGGATGCGAAGTCCCTTTCGAATGTAAAGCGCACCAATGCCCTTCGGCGCGTGAAGCTTATGACCCGAAAGTGCCAGCATATCCACACCGAGCGCCTTCACGTCAACGGGGATGTTGCCCACCGCCTGTACGGCGTCGGTAAACATAAGTGCGCCTTTGGCGTGCGCGATCTCGGCGATCTCGTGAATCGGCTGAATGGTTCCTATCTCATTATTTGCCATCATAATGGCAACGATTGCCGTATTTTCGTCCACAACCGTTCGAAGCTCGTCCATGTCGATAAAGCCGCCTGCATCCACGCCGACATAAACGACCTCAAAACCTTCCTTTTCCAGCGCCGCACAGGTGTGAAGCACTGCGTGATGCTCGATCTTGCTCGTCACGATCTTTTTGCGCTTCGAGGCAAGCAGATGCGCCGCGCCCTTGATCGCCCAGTTGTCCGACTCCGAGCCGCACGAGGTAAAGTAGACCTCCGAGGGCTCGCATCCGATGGCTGCCGCCACCTTGGCTCTGGCCGCGTCTACAAGCTCTTTGGCACGCTGACCGTCGGTGTGAAGGCTTGAGGGATTTCCCCAAAGCTCCGAAAAACAGGGGGCCATTGCCTCAATAACCTCTTTGGAAACCGGCGTCGTGGCCGCATGATCCGCATAGATTCTTTTTGTATTCTCCATTTTTATCCTTTCCGAACCTTATCGTTCGTAATCACAATTTCTCAACGGACTATATTGTATACTATTTTCGTCCATTTTGCAACAGGGTTGAAACATTTATTTGTTAATTTTTTGTTAATGGTATCACCAAGTCCCAAAAATCTCACGCGGAGGACCTCTCTCATGCTCCAAAAGCTCAGCCTTGCTGCCCTATGCGTCGGCTTTTTGCTTTGGATCTTTACCGCCAAAGCGGCACTCCCCTTTTTGACGTTGACCGCGATTCTTATCCACGAGCTTGGCCACCTTTTTGCCGCCCGTCTTTTGCACATGAAGCCAAGCGGCGCCGCAGCCGACACCATTGGAATTCGCCTTTTGTTCCGCGGCGCACTGCCCTCCTACAAAAAAGAGATCGTGCTATGCGCCGCAGGGCCGCTTGCCAATCTCCTTTCAATCCCCCTTTTCCTGTTGTTCGGTCTCTCCCCCGCCTCCTTTTTTTATGCGATATCGGGGGCGCTCGCCCTTTTAAATCTGTTGCCGATCGAGGGCTTTGACGGCGGCCGAATCGCGCGCGCCGCCCTGCTTCTCTTTCTACCTCCCGACACAGCCGATAAGATCACCGACGTCCTTTCCTTTCTGTTTTTGTTCATGCTTTGGTGTATCTCGGTCTACTTAATGATGCGCACCGCGAACGAGCTTTCGCTCTTTTTCTTTGCCACTGCCATCTTTTTTCGTATTTTTCTGCAAAAAAAGCCCCTTTGAGACAAGTTTTTTTAAAAAAGATATTGCAATTATTCTTCATATCTGTTAAAATATATCCATTCTGTATAAACGAATTTTTTCACAGAGTAAAATAGTTCATACCAAAGGAGTATTTATGCGGAATGGAACAAAACAAGCTCATCGAGTTGAAGGGAATCTGCAAGGAGTTTGACGGCGAGCAGGTTCTGAAGGCGATTGATCTGGACATTCACGACAAGGAATTTATCACACTTCTCGGCCCCTCGGGCTGCGGCAAGACCACGACACTCCGTATTATCAGCGGGTTCGTGTCGCCCGACAGCGGCGAGGTGATTTTTGACGGAAAGGTCATCAACGACATTCCGCCCTACAAGCGCCTTGTCAACACAGTCTTCCAGAAATACGCCCTGTTCCCCCATTTGAACGTTTATGAAAACATTGCATTCGGCTTGCGCGTCAAGAAAACGCCGGACGCCGAGATACGAACGCGCGTAAAAGAAATGCTCGCGCTCGTAAATCTGCGCGGCTTTGAGCGAAAGAATGTCAACGTCCTGTCGGGCGGTCAGCAGCAGCGCGTGGCGATCGCGCGCGCCCTCATTAACGAGCCCAAGGTTCTTCTTCTTGACGAACCTCTCGGCGCGCTTGACTTAAAGCTTCGCAAGGATATGCAGAACGAGCTGAAAAATATACAGGCCAAGACGGGTATCACCTTCGTGTACGTTACGCACGATCAGGAGGAGGCCCTCTCCATGTCCGATACCGTTGTCGTTATGGCTGACGGTAAGATCCAGCAGATCGGCACACCGACCGATATTTATAATGAGCCGATCAACGCCTTCGTGGCCGACTTCATCGGCGAGTCCAATATCCTCGACGGCGTAATGGTCTCCGACTATAAGGCAAGATTTGCGGGACATACCTTTGAGTGTCTTGATAAGGGCTTCTCTCCCATGGAAAAGGTGGATATCGTCGTGCGTCCCGAGGACGTAGACGTAGTAGCCCCCGAAAAGGGAATGCTTCAGGGCGTTGTCACGGGCGTTACCTTCAAGGGTGTGCATTGGGAGATTATCGTGGACATCCAAGGCTTCAAGTGGATGATCCAGACCACCGATTATTCGGCACCCGACACCACCATCGGCCTTTACATCGAGCCCGATGCCATTCACGTTATGAAAAAATCCGAATATTCCAATATGTTTGGCGACTACTCCAGCTTCAGCGACGAGTTTGACGAGCTTTCCGACGTGGAAGCGGTAGAAGAGGAGGAGGCAAAGGAGGAATGAAAAAACGCTCTTTTCTTGAAAGGTTTGCGGCCGTGCCGCACGCCGTATGGGCGTTGCTCTTTATCCTCGCCCCCTTGCTTTTCGTTGCGTATTTCGCCTTCACCGATTCTTACGGAAACTTCACCTTCGACAATATCACCATGCTTTCGGGCTATACGCACATTTTCACGCTTTCGATCTGCTTTGCGCTGATCGCCACCACGATCTGCCTCTTGATCGGATATCCCTTGGCGTATATCATCTCCCAGCTTTCGCCCAAAAAGCAGAAGCTTCTGATTGTCTTTTTGATGCTCCCGATGTGGATCAGTCTTCTTATCCGCACCTATTCGCTGATGGCCATTCTCGACAACGGCGGCCTTCTCAACTCGCTTTTGGAGACGCTCGGACTTGCCAAGGTTAAGATTGTCGGTACCTCGGGCGCGGTCATTCTCGGTATGGTGTACGACTTTTTACCCTATATGGTGCTTCCGATCTACACCAGCATGTCAAAGCTTGACAAACGCTACTTGGAGGCAGCCAGCGACCTTGGGTGCAATAGCGTAAAGACGCTTTTCCGCGTCACGCTTCCGCTCTCGCTCCCCGGCGTCATTTCGGGCATTACGATGGTCTTCGTTCCTTCGATCAGCACCTTCTATATCTCGCAAAAGCTGGGCGGCGGCTCGTTTGACCTCATCGGTGATACGATTGAAAGACAGTTCAAGAACGTCAGCACCTACAATATCGGTGCGGCCATTTCGCTGGTCATGATGATCTTGATCCTCATCTCCGTCGCCGTTATGAACCGCTTCACCGACGACGATGAAGGAGGTATGATCGTATGAAAAAGCTTTCTCTCGTCTATATGTGGTTGATCTTTGCCCTTTTGTATACCCCCATTCTCGTGCTGGTTCTCTTTTCGTTCAACCGCGCAGGCTCGCTCAACCACTTCTCCAGCTTCTCGCTTTATTGGTACCGCGAGTTTTTCCGCGACGCCGCAGCACTGACTGCGCTTCGCAATTCGCTGGTGCTTGCTATCACCTCTTCCCTGCTTGCCACCGTGATCGGCACACTTGCCGCGCTTGGCATCGACCGCACGCGAAGCAAGTTCCTCAAGGGAGCGCTCACCTCGGTCACCAACATTCCCATGATGAACCCCGATATCGTAACCGGTGTTTCCATGATGCTTCTTTTCGTGGCGGCGGCCTCGGTTCCCTTTTTGCCGATCCGCTTCGGCTTTTTCACCATGGTGATCGCGCATACAACCTTTAATCTGCCCTATATCATTCTGTCGGTTCTGCCGCGTTTTCGTCAGATGGACGTCCATCTGCGCGAGGCCGCGCTTGACCTTGGCTGCACCCCCGCCAAAACCTTCTTCAAGGTGGAGCTGCCCGCCATTCTTCCCGGCATCGTTTCGGGTCTTATGATTGGCTTTACACTCTCGCTTGACGACTTCGTCATCAGCCATTTCGTCAGCTCCCCCGACTTCCAGACGCTTCCCCTTTACGTTTATAACCAAACCGCACACGAGATCAAGTACAGTATGTACGCGCTCTGTGCGCTCATGGTCTTCGCCATTCTCGCGCTTCTTCTCGCCGTCAATTTTGCCGGCTCCAAGGGCACGAAGAAGGAAAAGAAAGGGGGCGCTGCGGCATGAAAAAGCTTCTTATCGCACTTCTCCTTTTGCTCACGCTTCTCTGTCTTTGCGCATGTGGCGAAACCGAAACCGCCACGGGCGGCTCGACCACGCTTTACGTCTACAACTGGGGCGAATATATCTCGGACGGCTCGGAGGACTCGCTCGATGTTAACGCCGCTTTCGAGGAATACTGCCGTGAGGAGCTGGGACTTAACGTCAAGGTCAACTACTCGACCTATTCGAGCAACGAGGACCTTTACGCCAAGCTTTCCAGTGGCTCGGTCAGCTACGACGTCGTAGTCCCCTCGGACTATATGATCGCGCGCTTGGCCGCCGAAGGACTTCTCAAGGAAATCAATCCCCGCGAGAGCATTGAAAATTATTCGTACGTTGACGACAACTTCAAGGGTCTCTATTACGATGAGGACGAGGTTTGGTCGGTTCCCTACACCTACGGCACCGTCGGCATTCTCTATAACACCGACATCGTAGACCCGGCCGACGAGGATCTCGGAAGCTGGTCACTGATGTGGGATCCCGACTATAGCGGCAACATTCTGCAGTTCAATAACCCGCGTGACGCCTTCGGCACCGCGCAGTATTATCTCGGCTATAGCGTCAATTCGGACGCGAAGGCCGAGTGGCAGGAAGCGCTTGCTCTGCTCAAGGAGCAAAAGAACGTCGTTCAGGGCTACGTCATGGACGAGATCTTCAACAAAATGAAGGGCGGCTCGGCCGCAATCGGCGCGTATTACGCGGGCGACTTCTTTACGATGTACGCCGACAACGAGCGTCTTTCCTTCTATCACCCCACCGAGGGAACCAACGTTTTCGTGGATGCTATGTGCATTCCCTCTAACACGCAGAATTACGAGTTGGCTTTGGAGTATATCAATTTCATGCTCTCCAAGGACGTGGCCATCGCCAACGCCGAGTATATCTGCTATGCCTCGCCCAACCGCCAGGTCTACGAGGACGAGGACTATATCGCGTATATGAACGAGGAGATCCACCCCGATGCCATGTCCATTCTTTACGATTTTGACATGGAAAACATGGAGTTCTACCATGACCTTTCGGACGAAACGCGCCTCCTGATGAACTCGCTTTGGGAGGAGCTGAAGATCGAGAGCAAGATCGGCATAAGCATTTATATCATCTGTGCCGTAATCGTTGTGGCACTCGGTGCCGCGCTCGTTACAAGCTTCGTGAAAAAGAAAATACGCGAATCTTATTATGACTAAAAACCGATTGCCCTTCAAGAATTTGAAGGGCAATCCTAATGAAAACGCAACAAATTTAGGAGAAAACCAATGGAATATATTTTTTCGGACGCCTTTCAACAGTTAAAGCCCTCCGCGATCCGTGAGATCTTCAAGAGCCTTACCGACCCCACGATCATTTCCTTCGCGGCAGGCAATCCCGCCCCCGAATCCTTCCCCGTGGACGAGCTTGCAAAGCTCTCGGCCGACATTTTCAAGAATTCCTCGACCGCCGCGCTTCAATATAGCATCACCGAGGGCTACCCCGCCTTCCGCGAAGCCATTGCCGCGCGTCAGAAGGAAAAATTCGGCATCGGCACGGATAAGGACATGACCATGGTGGTCTCGGGCGGCAATCAGGGCATCGACCTTTGCTGCCGCGTGCTTTGCAATCCCGGCGACGCCGTGATCTGCGAAAATCCCACCTTCATCGGCGCACTCAATTCCTTCCGCGCCTGCGGTGCAAAGACTGTCGGCGTTGACATGGACGAGGACGGCATGATTCCCGAAAAGCTTGAGGAAACACTTCAAAAGACGAAGAACGCAAAGCTTCTTTACCTCATTCCGACCTTCCAAAACCCGCGCGGCTCGACCACGTCGCTTGCACGCCGTAAACAGTTGTATGAGATCGCAAAGAAGTACGGCATTCTCATTTTGGAAGACAACCCCTACGGTGAGCTTCGCTTCCGCGGCGAAGAAATTCCCACCATCAAGAGCATGGATGACGCGGGCATCGTGGTATACTGCTCGTCCTTCTCCAAGATTCTGTCGGCCGGTATGCGTATCGGCTTCATCATCGCGCCCGAAGCCATCGTACAGAAAATGGCTGTCGGCAAGCAGTGTGAGGACGTGCATTCCAACATCTTCTTCCAGCTTCTCTGCTATAAGTACATGACCGAATGCGATCTTGACGGCCACATCGAGAAGATCCGTGCCATCTACCGCCGCAAGTGCGATCTCATGCTCGAATGTCTCGACCGCGAGATGCCGAAGGAGATCACCTATACCCGTCCCGACGGTGGCCTCTTTATCTGGTGTACGCTTCCCGAGGGCTGCGACTCGGCAGCCTTTGCTAAGTTTGCCATTGCCAAAAAGGTGGCCGTGGTACCGGGTGCCACCTTCAACTGTGACACCGAGGCACCCTCGAGCGCCTTCCGTCTCAACTATTCCACGCCCTCCGACGAGCAGATCGTCACGGGTATCCAAACGCTCGGCGAGATCGCCCGCGAATATCTCAAGCAAGCCTGAAAGGAGTAAATATCATGCTGAACGATCAAAAGGTATCCTACTCGGGCGTACAGCCCAGCGGCAATCTCACGATTGGAAACTATCTGGGAGCCATTAAGAATTTTTCCTTGTATTCCGAGCTTTACAAGTGCTTTTACTGCGTCGTAGACTCGCACGCCATCACGGTACGTCAGGTACCCGCCGAGCTTCGCCGCCGCACCTACGAGACGCTGGCTCTCTATATCGCCTGCGGCCTTGACCCCGAAAAGAACACGCTTTACGTGCAGTCGCACGTCCCCGCGCACACCGAGCTTGCTTGGATCTTAAACTGCTTCACGATGTTCGGGGAGCTTTCGCGCATGACACAGTTCAAGGACAAGAGCGAGAAGCACGCCGACAACATCAATGCGGGTCTCTTTACCTACCCCGTTCTGATGGCCTCGGATATTCTGCTCTATCAGACCGACGTCGTTCCCGTCGGCATTGACCAAAAGCAGCACGTCGAGCTTTGCCGCGATATCGCAACGCGCTTCAACCAGCTCTACCCCGACACCTTTGCGATGCCCGAGCCCATCATTTCCAAGAGCGGCATGCGCATCATGTCCTTGGCCGAGCCCACGAAAAAAATGAGCAAATCCGACGAAAATGCCAACGCCGTGGTATATATTCTCGACGACAAGGACACAATGATAAGGAAATTCAAACGTGCCGTCACCGACTCGGATACCGTCGTAAAGTACGCCGAGGGCAAGGACGGAATCAACAATCTCATGACCATTTACTCCTGCTTCACGGGAAAAACGCTCCCCGAGATCGAAAAGGAATTCGAGGGCAAGGGCTACGGCGACTTTAAGCTTGCCGTTGGCGAGGCCTGTGCCGACGCGCTCACACCCGTACAGGAAAAATTCCGTCAGATCCTCGCGGACAAGGCGTATCTCGAGGAGGTTATGAAAAAGGGTGCCGACGAGGCAGCCTACTACGCGAGAAAAACGCTCAGCAAGGTCAAGAGAAAGCTCGGCTTCGTCATCTAAATTTAACACGATTTAACGCGCACGGGAAGGGAGAAAAATTTGCAGATCCTTTGGCTGCTTCGCGCCATGATCTTCGCGGCGCTCCTGTCGCTCACGCTCACGCCTCTTGATTTTCGCGTG